>NZ_BHGL01000006.1:0-300000 GCF_003864975.1 Sulfuriferula thiophila | reverse complement strand
CAACCGGCTCAGCCTCGGCGTACAGGATCTCGATCTCACCGTACAACAGGCCGTCAATCGCGTCCAATCTGCATCACTCATCCACGAAGTGTACGGCTGGATGCGCGACGCAGGCATCCCCAGCATCAACATGGATTTGATGGTAGGACTGCCACACCAGACCGTAGCCAGTTTCAGCCAGACCCTGGAACAAATCATTGCAATGGCACCAGATCGCCTCGCAGTATTCAGCTACGCTCATGTACCGTGGATGAAAAAACATCAGAAGCTAATACAGGAAACGGACTTACCTGATTTACCTACGCGCATTGCCTTGCAACAACTGCTGCTGGAGAAACTGACACACGCTGGCTATGTGTATATCGGCATGGATCATTTTGCCAAGCCCGATGACGAGCTGGTAAAAGCCCAGCGCAACAAAACCCTGTACCGTAATTTTCAGGGCTACACCACGCACAAGGATTGCGATATTTATGCATTCGGCGTCTCCGCCATCAGCCAGACCGATGAAGTGTACGTACAGAACGCCAAAAATCTGGCCGAATACCAGCAGCGCATCGCCGCCGGCGGCCTCGCCACTGAACGTGGACTGCGCATCAGTCGCGAAGACCGACTGCGCCGCGACGCGATAGTACGCATCATGAGCGATCTGGAATTGAACAAAATGGAATTCTCCCGGCACTGGCAAATCGAATTTGACAGTCATTTTGCCGATGCACTGAGCGAGCTTGCCGACATGCAGGCCGATGGCCTGATTGAACTGCACGCTGAGGTTATCCGTGTAACTGAAACCGGCCGCCTATTCCTGCGCAATATCGCCATGTGTTTTGATGCTTATCTCAAACAGCCGGCAGTAAATGAACCGCGCTATTCGCGGACACTGTAATCTCACCCGCCACGCAAACTAAATAGCAGCAGCATATCAAACAGATCTAATCACCTTGGAATGTGATTCTTACACAGCTGTGGTACATTTTATCCGTTGCGCACCAGGGTTGGTTGTAGCTTAATGTCAATGTTGCATGCAAAGCGTTATACTTCCCGGATTACCTGACAATGCATCTGCGCTACAACGCAATATAAAACGGAGGAGGTAATCGTGAAATTATATTTCAACAATATAATCCGGCTTGCTATTTGCCTGGTTTCTATTACATTTCCGTTGGCACCGGGCCTAGCCGCGGCCCAAGGCACTACCCAAACCAGGCTGTTACAGGTCGGCGTTTTGCCCACGTTAAGCGCACGAGTATTACTTAACAATTACCGACCATTACAAATCTATCTGGAACGCGAGTTAAAACGTCCGGTTGAGTTCACCACCGCACCGGATTTCAAAACATTCCACTTTAATACCATCGCGGGAAAATATGATGTAGTCGTAACCGCCGCACATCTGGCACGCCTGGCGCAATTGGAGGCAAACTATTTACCACTGGCAAACTATAAAGCGGCTAATAGAGGCATCATCTTTGAAGCCAAAGACCAGCCGCTGGCTACAATTCAGGATTTAAAAGGGAAAACATTGGCTTTCGGGGACAGAAATGCCCTGATTGTGAGCCAGACAATAAACTATCTGCAACAGCAAGGCTTGCGTGGCGGGCAGGACTACACGTTACTCGACACACAAAGCCATAACAGTGCAGCGTATTCTGTACAAAGCCATCGAAGTACACTTGCCATCACTTCTCCCAGCGGATTTAAAAATATCCCTGAAACAATTAAAAACGACCTGAAAATCTTTCTGGTTTTACCAGAATTACCCAGCCTGACGTGGATGGCCAATCCACGCATAACGTCGGAAATCCCCAGAATCAAGACCGCTTTACTCAACTTCACCCCCGATTCAGAGGGTGGAAAACAGTTTTTTGACGCAACCGGGTATATCGGACTGCGTGAAGTAAGTACCACAGAAATGACTGCGCTTGATCCTTATGCACAAGACATTAGCAACCGACTGAGATCGTCACAATGAAGGGTATTCGCCCTTTTTCACTCCGCACCAAACTGTTATTTGCCAGCATCATTGTGGAAGCAATCATGCTGACGTTACTCGTCACAAACAGCCTCCGCCTATCTCAGGAAAGTTTGCAAACGCAGGCAGTACAACGCAATACTGAACTTAAGATATTATTCAATGCAGCACTGGCTGCGCCCATGGCTGAGCACGACTACGCCACATTGAATGAAATACTCACTGAAATCAGACGCGGGGAAGGCATCGTGTATATGGTGCTGACTGATCGATCCGGTAACAAAGTGGCGTCTGCTGGCTGGGATGAACCAGGCGCTTTACCAAAATCGAATGGAAATCTGGATTTTTCTCAGACAAGCAACAACCACTTTGATTTAGCAATTCCCATCAAGCTTGCCGAGAACACTTACGGAACACTTTCATACGGGCTCTCCAGCACCTTCTTAAAAAATGCCCAATCGCATTTACTGCAACAGAGCTTACTCATCGCTGCAATAGAAATCATATTGTCATTTGTGCTGCTTGCGATGTTGGGGTACTGGCTGACACGTCATCTGAGTCTGCTGACAAAAGCCACAGCATCACTGGCAATGGGTGATTTCAACGCCGTACTACCCGTAAAATCGGATGACGAGGTAGGTGTCCTGACCCAGACATTTAATGTAATGTCTGCTGCCATACGCAGTCGAATTGATGCCCTAACACAGAGCGAAGCACAATTTCATGCCATTGCCGACTATGCTTATGGCTGTGAAGGCTGGATTGATCAGGAAGGCTATCTGATCTGGGTAAATCCGTCAGTCGACCGCATTACCGGTTACTCACCATTAGAGTGCGTGGCTATAGCCCGCTTCCCGGCCGATTTTGCTGTGGCGCAGGATCGGGACCTCGTATCCAGAACCATACATAGCGCGCTACAAGCTAACACCGGCGGTAATTTCGAATTCCGGCTACAACGCAAAGACGGGGAAATTATCTGGATCGCCGTATTCTGGCAACCGATATACGGCCCTAATCAGGAACATAATGGCATCCGTACCAGCATGCTGGATATTACCGAGCGCAAAAATGCCGAAATGGCACTGCAAAGAGCCTTAACGGATCTTAAACGCGCAGATGAAGGTCGCCAGCAATACCTGAATGAAATCGAAGAAGAGCGGGCCAGATTACTGGCGCTGCTTGGCGTCATGAATTTGGGTATCCTGTTCGTAAATGCGAATAATCAGGTGAAGTATTACAACCCGACATTTTTGCGCATCTGGATGATACCGGAAGATATCGAACTGGTCGGCCATTCGGCAGAGGAAGTGCTCACCCATTCCACTAATAAGCTGTCTCGCCCTGATCATTTTTCCAAGCACTTGCTGAATGTACTGGAAACTCACGAGGTATCCGACAGTTTTGAAATCCAGATGGACGATGGCCGGGTTGTAACACAGCTCTCCTACCCGGTACGCGATCACGATGGCCGCTTTTTTGGACGCCTCTGGATTTATGAAGACGTAACTCGTGAACGCCAGACCGCTGAACAATTAGTCTATCTTGCCGAACGGGATGCACTTACCGGCCTGTTCAACCGGCGCCGATTCCAGGACGAACTGACGCGCTTGTTATCCGACTCCGACCGACATGGTCGACAAGGTGCCTTGCTGTTTTTTGATCTGGATGAATTTAAGTACATTAACGACACATTCGGCCACCGCGCTGGCGATTCCGTATTGATTCGCGTGGCCGGAGAAGTCGCCGTGCTCACCCGGAAAAATGAAGTATTCAGTCGCCTGGGTGGGGATGAATTTGCATTATTGATGCCAGATGCCTCGGAAAAAGACGCGGAGATACTGGCCGAAAGAATCGTACGGGCAGTCTCCCAGATCCCATTCCGGATGGAAGGCCAGAATTTACGCTTGACCACCAGCCTGGGTATCGCGCATTACCCTAAAAATGCGACGTCAGCAGAGGATTTAATTGCACACGCTGATGCTGCCATGTATCAAGCAAAAGATGCGGGTAAAAACACCTGGCGCAGCTACCGCCCGGAACTTGATGCATCCCGTGAAATGGTCAATCGGCTGACCTGGAATGACCGGATTGCCAGTGCATTTGAAAAATCCTTACTGCGCCTGCATTTCCAGGGGGTTTATTACACGCATAATGGCCAGCTATCCCATTTGGAAGTACTCATCCGGATGATCGATGAGACTGACGAATCGCGGCTGATCATGCCCGGGCATTTTATTCCTTATGCCGAAAAGAACGGCAAAATTCTGGACATAGATCGCTGGGTAATTCGCGAAAGTATCAGCCTGTTAGCCAGCTCTGAACTTATCCCTTCGCTGGCCGTGAATATCTCCGGCCGCTCCTTTGATGAGCCTACCCTTCCCCACTATATCGCAGAACTGCTCAAGGAATTCAATGTTGCACCTGACCGACTGTGGGTAGAGCTGACAGAAACCTCGGCAATTTCAGACTTACACGACGCGGAACGTTTTATCGAAGCACTACGCAAAACAGGCTGCCATACGTGTCTGGATGACTTTGGCACAGGATTTTCCTCGTTTGCCTATCTCAAGCACCTTAAAGCTGACGTACTCAAAATTGATGGACTGTTTATCCGAGACCTACCCAATGATCGCGACAATCAGGTATTTGTAAAATCGATTGTGGATGTAGCGCGGGGGTTAGGTAAAAAAACGGTTGCCGAATTTGTTGAAAATGCAGAAACATTGAACATGCTGAAACAGTTCGGTGTGGATATGGTGCAAGGCTATCATCTGGATAAACCGCAGGAACATCACCCCGCACTGGTCTGCCTGAAGGCGGATAAGATTAGCACTGACATCCGTTAGCGACACCAAAGAGCACATCGTCACAACGACATTTCAAAATCTTTATTTCTAGCGTACTGATCACTGCGGCTAATCATTTGATCTGATTGAGCTGCGCCCGGAAGATATCCGTGTAACGGAAACCTGACGCCCGTTCCTGCGCAATATTCAATGTGTTACTCGACTACCTCAAATAGCCGACTGAAGCAGCGCAGCGCTATTCGCGGACGTTCTAATACTCCACTGACTGTTAAAATGCAACGGGGCCAAAGCTTTGATACAGTTCCGTCAAATATCGCACGGGTATCCAAAACTGACTACGTGAATTAACAGTCGATTTTGCAGAGCTTGCATTATTACTTTGTAACCGGGATTAAAAACTACCCATTCCGCCCCATACTTCCATAGCTGTTTCGAGTTTACGCATTTGTCTTTTTAACCCTAATGGAGTTAAAGATTGCAATTTGTTCGGTATTCGAAATTCGACACTTAAACCGTTATGAGGCTTCTCCGTTACAAGATAGCAAATTCGGTTGATATAATGAAAGCCCGGGATAATCCATTGATCCCTGCTGTCGCCACCATCAACTACAGTCCATAAATAAAAGTCATCAAACTCACAAACTAGCTCAAGATCATCACCAAACGTCTCTAAACCAATCCCGCCCCAAATATCAAACTGTGACTTAGGGTGGCGATAAAGCACAAAGAATTCATAAAACGCATCTTCATGTAGTACAAGTGATTTTACTGGCAACTGGTCTGACATTTTGGCTATTACTGATTATCAAGAAATAAGTCTGTTCTATGACGTGAGATAAACTCAACACTAGGCATGAAACGTTCAGGTAATTCGATTAACATCCCGTTCAAAGGTAACAACACCTCTTTCACAAACGTATCGTCGCGACGCTTTAACTCATCTGAAACCACAATCCTGAAATCATCAGAAAGCGTGATAAAGCCCTTATCGAAAGCTCTATCATGAATGGCAGAAAGGCATAATCCATTACTTGGGTTAAGACGATTCGCTTTGTCTTTGCTCCACGGCACGATATGGCTAGCAATCAATAATTGTGGCTCAGACAAACCGGACATACAGCAACGTCCACGATAGCTACTTAATACAGCGCGACGAAAAAAATGCTGCTTGATTCTTTGCGTTGCCAGAACCTGCCGAGTTTCTCCAGTAAAATCATCTAGTAGAAACTCTTCGTTTTCTGACACCACATCCACAATATTGGCATCCAGTTGCTGCCGGAGTAGTTCACACTCCACCGCAAGCCTTTCCCAATCTGCATGGAATTCATCCCATACCTCACGATCCAAAGCCGATGCGTTTCCCAAGCCGACACGGCCTGTACTCGTGATGGCTGGATCAATGCTTGCGATGTTGAGCATCTTCATAGCAACCGCGTCAGATGTACGGCCTATAACTCTTGCCAATGCTATTATTTCTGGGTTGCGTCCATAAATTCGTCCATACGGAAGCTGACAATACAAGTGAAAAGCCAGCTTAACTTGCTCCTTAGTCCAACGCTCTGTTGCCATATTTTAGTTCGACAGAACAAGGTAGCAACCCGTCTGCCAACTCCTTGAGTGAAGTAAAATTAACAATGAGTGTAGCAGATACCCCTGAACCTAGTAACAATCCCAGAACGTAAATTTATTAGTTTATTAACCTAATCATTGCATTCAACTCTTGGATAATGTTGACTATAAAATATTCATCAAAATCGGGTATTCCCCCAATTTCCCGCGTAAAATCACTCCTTTAATCGCAACAAATCCATATCCTCAACATGTCTGAAGAAACACTACGACTTTCCAAACTGATGTCCATGCGCGGACTGTGTTCGCGCCGCGAGGCCGACGTGTATATCGCCCGTGGCTGGGTGCGTGTCGATGGCGTGCCGGTGACCGAACTCGGCACCAAGGTATCGCCGCACTGCCGTATCGACCTGATGCAGCAGGCGCAGCGCGAGCAAAATAACCGCGTCACCATATTACTGAACAAGCCTATCGGCTATGTGTCTGCACAGGCCGAAGACGGCTATCAACCCGCCAGCGTGTTGATCACAGCGGGCAATCATTACCCTGAAGATCAGTCCGGCATCGCGTTTTCCAACGAACACGCCCACGGCCTGGCACCGGCCGGACGCCTCGACATCGATTCTATCGGGTTGTTGGTACTCACGCAGGACGGGCGTATCGCCAAGCAACTGATCGGTGAGAACTCCGCAGTGGACAAAGAATATCTGGTACGGGTCGAAGGCCAGCTCAGCGAAAAGGGACTGAGATTGCTAAATCATGGCCTGAGTCTGGATGGCGCAGCATTGCGCCCGGCGCAAGTCAGCTGGCAGAATCAGGATCAGTTGCGCTTTGTGCTGCGTGAAGGCAAGAAGCGTCAGATTCGCCGCATGTGCGAGCTGGTTGGCCTCAAAGTAATCGGGCTGAAACGTATACGTATCGGTAATGTCCTGCTGGGCGATCTGCCGATTGGACAATGGCGCTACCTCGCTGACAACGAACAATTTTAATCAGGATTGAACATGACCCAACAGCATTTCATTATCGGCAAGGACGCCGCGCTGGAAACTTCCATCGCCACCATGCAGGCCAAATTAAAAGCATTAGGCTTTAATATTGAAGAACGTTCCTGGCTCAACCCGGTTGCCGATGCCTGGTCAGTGCACATCCGCGATAGCGACTGTCCGCTGTTGTTTACCAATGGCAAAGGCGCATCCCGGGATGCCGCTCTGGCCAGCGCACTGGGCGAATTCTTTGAGCGCCTCGGTTGCCGCTATTTCTGGACCCACTATTACTTCGGCAAAACGATCGCCGAACAGGATTTCGTGCACTATCCGCAGGAACGCTGGTTTGACGTGCCGGAACATGGCGGCTGGCCAGAGGCGTTACTGAATGACGAATTGCGGGAGTTCTACGACCCTGACAGCGCGCTGGATGTGCAGACGCTGGTGGATCGCAATTCCGGCAATGCCGAGCGCGGCATCTGCGCCCTGCCCTATCAGCGCCAGCGCGATAACGAGACTTGCTGGTTTCCGGTCAACATCATCGGTAATCTGTATGTCAGTAACGGCATGTCCGCCGGCAACACACCGACTGAGGCGCGCACCCAGGCCTTATCCGAAATCCTGGAGCGCCATGTCAAGTTCCGCGTCATCAGCGAAGGCATCTGCCTGCCTGACGTGCCGGAGGAAGTCATCGCCCGTTACCCGAGCATCGCCAAAGGCATCGCTGAATTACGCGCTGCCGGTTTCGGCATCCTGGTAAAAGACGCCTCGCTGGGCGGACGCTATCCGGTGATGAACGTGACCATGCTCAACCCTAACGATCAGGGCTGTTTTGCCAGCTTCGGCGCACATCCGCGCTTTGAAGTCGCACTGGAACGCTCACTCACCGAACTGCTGCAAGGTCGCGACCTGGACGCGCTGGCCGGTTTCCATGAACCCGGCTTCGATCTGGAAGAAATCGCCGATCCACAGAATATTGAAATCCATTTCGTTGACTCCAGCGGCATCATCAGCTGGGAATTCCTGCGCGATCAGCCTGATTATGAATTCGCCGACTGGGATCATCCCGGCACCACGGCAGAAGAGTTCAACTGGCTGTGCGACTGCATCCATCAGGACGACCGCGACATCTACATTGCCGACTACACCGATCTGGGCGTATACAGTTGCCGCATCATCGTGCCCGGCATGTCGGAGATCTACCCGATCGACGATCTGGAATGGGACAACAACAGCATAGCCAACGACTTGCGTCCGGCGATACTGAATCTGCAGAATCTGGATGATGGCGAATGCCAGACCTTGCTCGATACGCTGAATGAACTGGGCCTGGCAGACCAGCGCCCGGTGGCCGCTTTAATCGGGCTGGCAGCCGACCCTGGCTCGCACTGGAAAGATTTACGCATCGGTGAACTCAAGACGCTGCTGGCACTGGCTTGCGGCAACACCGAAGCCATACAGGAAGGCTGTGACTGGATACACCACTTCGAACAAATTGCTGCCCCGCGACGTCTGGTATACCGCTGCATCACCACGCTGCTGGAAATGGAAGATGCTGCGCCCTATCAGGCCAATCTGGCGCTGCTCTATGGCACTGACACTGTCGCACAGGCACGTGCCTTACTGAGCCGCGAACAGCGCTTCTTCGACCTTGGCGCACCGGGTATGGATTTGACTGGCTGTGACATGCACCAGCGCTTGCTGGCCGCTTATCGCAAGGTATCGGTTCACTCCGCCAAGTAAGTTAGCTTAGCGCAAACGCAAAAGGCCAGGGATAACCCTGGCCTTTTGCGTTGCAACCTATTATTTATTCTGCTTCGTCTATCCACGCCATCTGGATAGCTTCCAGAATCTTCTCATTGGAATGTTCCGGATCATCATTAAAATCAGGCAGCGCCGTTACCCAGCTATGTAAATCGGTAAAACGGATGAATTTAGGATCAACATCAGGATGAGTCTCAAACAGTTCGATCGCAATATCCAGCGTATCAGTCCATTTCATAATTAATGCCCCTCTTTAACCATGTTAACGGTGTATTTAGGTATCTCGATGACCAGATCGGTATTATCCATAATTGCCTGACAGGACAAGCGCGAATGCGGCTCCAGACCCCATGCTTTATCCAGCATATCATCTTCCAGCTCTTCGGATGGCGTAAGTGAATCAAAACCTTCACGCACGATCACGTGGCAGGTGGTACAGGCGCATGACTTTTCACAAGCGTGCTCGATGTTAACGTCATTGGCCAGCAGGGCGTCACAAATGCTGACACCGGGCGCTACATCAATCGCAGCGCCTTCTGGACAGAGTTCCGGGTGGGGTAACACTATAAGTTGTGGCATTTACTTATTCCTAAATTGTATCGAATCGTTGACCCGCCAGGGCTTGCTTGACGCTTGCATCCATACGGCGTGCAGCAAAATCGCGGGTGACTTCGTTGAGTACTTCAGCAGCATCCTTGATGGCACGATGATCCACCCCCTCCAGCAGCGCAGTCAGTGTCTGCACCGCTGCGGCGATGGCCTGCTGCTCATCCGCGCCCAGCAGATCCGTGCCGTTTTCATCCAGCGCGGTTTGCGTGGCATCGAGCAGGCGCTGCGCGTCAACTTTGGCCTCTTGCAAGGCGCGCATCTGCATGTCTTCCTTGGCATAGGTATAAGAGGCCTGCAGCATGCGGGTAATATCTTCATCCACCAGACCGTATGCCGGTTTGACCGTAATCGTGGCCTGCACGCCGCTTTTCAGTTCTTCCGCATATACTGATAACAGGCCATCGGCATCGACCTGAAAAGTCACACGAATACGAGCGGCTCCGGCCACCATCGGCGGAATACCGCGTAATTCAAATTTAGCTAATGAACGGCAATCGCTCACCAGCTCGCGCTCGCCCTGCACGACATGAATGCTCATCGCCGTCTGGCCGTCCTTGTAGGTGGTGAACTCCTGCGCGCGAGCCGCAGGAATAGTGGTATTGCGCGGAATGATCTTCTCCGCCAGACCACCCATGGTTTCTATGCCCAGTGACAGCGGAATCACATCCAGCAACAGCCAGTCATCCGCGGCACGATTGCCCGCCAATACGTTGGCCTGGATCGCCGCACCCAAAGCAACGACTTTATCAGGATCCAGATTGGTCAACGGGGTTTGGTTGAAAAACTCGGCTACCGCAGACTGGATGCGTGGCATACGGGTAGAACCACCGACCATGACCACGCCCTTAATCTCTTCCACAGTCAGCCCTGCATCACGCAACGCTTTACGGGTAGGTGACAAGGTTTTATTGACCAGACTGGCAGTAATTTCATTGAAAGTTTTGGCTGTAAGCACCACATCTACGGTTTCACCCGAAGATAAAATCGCGGTAATACCCACTTCCTGATGCTCGGACAGGGACTCCTTGGCATCACGCGCCTTGCCTAGCAACAAGCGCGTGTCTCTGGCACTCAGCTCCGGGAACTTGGCCTGCTCCAGCACCCAGCAGAAAATGCGCTGATCAAAATCATCGCCACCTAAAGCCGAATCTCCATTGGTGGCCAGTACTTCAAACACACCCTGCGACAAGCGCAGAATCGATATATCAAAGGTACCACCACCCAGATCATAAACGGCATAAACACCTTCCGAGGCGTTATCCAGACCATAGGCAATGGCAGCCGCAGTCGGCTCATTGAGCAGACGTAAGACATTCAGCCCGGCCAGCTTGGCAGCATCCTTGGTCGCCTGGCGCTGCGCATCATCAAAATAAGCGGGTACGGTAATCACCACGCCAGTCAGTTCGTCGCCCAGCGAGCGTTCAGCGCGATCGCGTAACACTCTCAGAATGTCAGCCGAAACTTCAACCGGACTTTTCACCCCGGCTATCGTTTTTAATTGCACCATACCCGGCGCGTCAACGAAATGATAAGGGAAGCTCGCTGCATCGGCAATATCCTTGAGACCGCGGCCCATGAAGCGCTTCACCGAAACGATAGTATTGTGCGGATCCTGGCTCTGCATCGCTTGTGCGGCATAGCCCACCACCGGTGCAGCAGCTTGCGTATAGCGCACCACAGAAGGCAGCAAGGCGCGGCCATCCTCATCATTCAGCACCAGCGCCACGCCATTGCGCACACTGGCTACCAGTGAGTTAGTTGTTCCCAGATCAATACCCGCTGCCAGCCTGTGCTGATGTGGCGCGGTGCTCATGCCCGGTTCTGATATTTGCAAAAGTGCCATGTAGTTTAATTATCCAATGCTGAATAAGCGTCGTCGATTTCGCTCATTATTTTGTCAACAAACTTGAGCTGGCGCACTGTGTTTGTTGCTGTTGGCAAGTCCTGCTGTTGATCAAGCTGTACTAAAAGCTGCTCACGCCAGGTTTTAGTTTGCGCTGCAATTTCACGCTCTACCTGCTGCAGTGCCGGCAGATCACCACCAGCACGCGCATCCTGTATGGCCTCGCGCCATTCGATTTGCTGCATCAGAAAAGCGGGCGCTAATTGTGTATTGGTTTCAGACAAGGCATTAATGCCATTTAGTTGCAAGAGGTACACTGCGCGGTTAAGCGGTGATTTGAGGGTCTGATAAGCTTCGTTGACACGAGTGGACCACTGCATCGAAGCACGCTTATCGGCTTCAGACGAATTGGCAAATTTATCCGGGTGAACCTGGCCTTGCAAATCGCGATAAGCAGACTCTAACGCCGCGCCATCCAGCTCAAATTGCGGTGTCAGATCGAACAATTCAAAATGGTTACGACTAAAATCAAATTGCATCATCCTGATCCGTTATCAAAAGAGTATGGTACACAGCAACAGGGGCAAGTACTCGCAGCACCTGCCCCTTGTGATGCTTATACTTAAACGTTAAAGCTTTCGCCGCAGCCGCAGGCGTCCTTGACGTTAGGGTTGTTGAATTTAAAACCCTCATTCAGACCTTCGCGGGTAAAGTCCAGCTCCATGCCATCAATGTACGGCAGACTTTTCGGGTCGACCAACACAGTGACGCCATGGTTAACGAAAGTCAGATCGTCGTCTTCCACCACGTCGGCAAATTCCAGCTTATAAGCCATGCCCGAGCATCCGCTGGTGCGGACACCCAGACGCAAACCTACACCCTTACCGCGTTTCGCCAGAAAATTGGCAATATGTTTCGCTGCGCTTTCGGTGACAGTAATGGCCATGTCCATCTCCTTAATGCACGTTGCCAGCGGCTTCGCCGTGTTTGGCTTTGTAGTCTTCGACTGCAGCCTTGATCGCGTCTTCAGCCAGAATAGAGCAATGGATCTTGACTGGCGGTAATGCCAGTTCTTCAGCAATTGCCGTATTCTTGATTTCCATTGCCTGATCCAGTGTTTTGCCCTTAACCCACTCAGTTACCAGTGAGCTGGAAGCAATAGCGGAACCGCAACCGTATGTTTTAAATTTGGCATCTTCAATAATGCCATCTTTATTTACTTTGATTTGCAGCTTCATCACATCGCCGCATGCAGGGGCACCAACCATACCGGTACCGACTTCTTCATCATCCTTGGCAAAAGAACCTACGTTGCGTGGATTTTCGTAATGATCTAAAACTTTATCGCTGTATGCCATGATCGTTCTCCTAAAATTAGTGCGCAGCCCATTTGACGCTGTTCAAATCGATGCCGTCCTTAAACATTTCCCATAACGGCGATAACTCACGCAATTTGCCGATTTTCTGATGCAATAAATCTATTGCATAATCAACATCTTGCTCGGTCGTGTAACGACCAATGGAAAATCGTATCGAGCTATGAGCGAGTTCGTCTGAACGACCTAATGCACGTAGCACATAGGATGGCTCCAGACTTGCTGAAGTACAGGCTGAACCTGATGATACGGCCAGATCCTTGATTGCCATCAGCAATGACTCGCCTTCAACAAAATTGAAGCTGATGTTCAGGTTATGCGGTACACGGTGCGCCATATCGCCATTGACGTGAACTTCCTCAATATCGGACAGACCTTTCAGCAAACGGTCACGCAAGGCACGGATACGGACATTTTCAGTCGCCATTTCTTCACGTGCAATACGGAATGCTTCGCCCATACCGACGATCTGATGCGTCGCCAAAGTACCGGAACGCATGCCACGCTCGTGACCACCACCGTGCATTTGCGCTTCGATACGCACGCGCGGTTTGCGACGCACATACAAAGCACCCACACCCTTAGGGCCGTAAGTCTTGTGCGCAGAAAATGACATCAGATCAACCTTGAGCTTGGAGAGATCAATCTCAACCTTACCGGTAGCCTGTGCAGCATCTACGTGGAAAATGATGCCTTTTTCACGGCAAAGCTCGCCGATTGCTGCAATGTCCTGAATCACGCCGATTTCATTATTCACAAACAGTATGGAAATAACGATGGTATCCGGACGGATCGCTGCTTTCAGCTTTTCGATATCCAGCAGACCATCTGTTTCCGGGGTCAGGTAGGTAACTTCATAACCCTCACGCTCCAGTTCGCGCATGGTATCCAGCGTAGCTTTATGTTCGGTACGCAGGGTAATCAGATGCTTGCCCTTGCCTTTATAAAAGTGCGCGGAACCTTTCAGCGCCAGATTGATGGACTCAGTTGCACCTGAAGTCCATACGATTTCCTTGGGATCCGCACCCACCAGTTGCGCGACTTGTTCACGTGCGGTTTCAACTGCTTTATCAGCGTCCCAGCCATAAGCATGCGAACGGCTGGCAGGATTGCCGAACATTTCGGTCAGATACGGGATCATCTTTGCAGCAACACGCGGATCCACTGGTGTAGTAGCGGAATAATCAAGATAAATCGGGTACTTCAACATTTTTTAACTCCAATATAAAGCGACTAGCCCAGTAAACTAGGCAACCGCCGAAACTTTGTCACGTTTAACGCGGTGATCATTCACCACTGCTGCTTTAGCGCATTTCTCCTGCTTAGCCAGTTGCTGCTCAACCAGACTCGCCAATGACACCGTATTCAGATAATCCTGTATGCGCCGGTTCAAATTCGACCACAATTCGTGGGTCATGCAACGGTGATCATCCTTGCAGTTTTCCAGACCACCACATTGTGTTGCATCCATAGGCTCATCAACTGCCTGAATAATCTGCGCCACTGAGATGTCAGCCAGCGGCTTGGCAACGCGATATCCGCCGCCAGGGCCGCGCACACTCTCTACCAATTCGCGGCGCCGCAATTTACCAAATAATTGCTCTAAATACGAGAGCGAAATTTTCTGACGCTCGCTAATGCCGGCCAAAGTCACCGGCCCTTTGTCATGATGTAATGCCAAATCAATCATGGCAGTTACAGCAAACCGTCCTTTAGTTGTCAAGCGCATGATGCAATTCCCGTATCCGTCACAGTGAATTGGACAATACAATACCCGATAAATTCAGTCAACTATTTTATTCAAATACGCCGGGTCGAATTCATCTTTTTTCGGCACCGGGGATGAGGGTTCCACACCCAGAATTTTAAGCTGTTCCACGATCCAGTTGATACGCTCATCCATGCACACCGAGTGATCAATCAAACCGTGCATGGCCTTTACCATCGGGTCATTCATGTCCGCACTGATAGCGTACGCGGTGAAACCCAGCGTCTTGACAGCGGTTTCAATTTCACCCGTAGCCGCACTGGTTAAAATGCGCGCAGGAATACCCACTGCTGTCGCACCTGGCGGCACATCTTTCACCACCACTGCGTTCGAGCCGATCTTGGCACCTTCTCCGACAGTCAACGGACCCAGAATCTTTGCACCCGCACCTACCACCACACCCTTGCCCAGCGTTGGATGGCGCTTGCCTTTATTCCACGAAGTACCACCTAATGTCACCTGGTGATACAGGGTGCAGTCGTCACCAACCTCCGCTGTTTCACCAATCACCACACCCATACCATGATCAATAAATACCCGGCGCCCGATATGTGCACCCGGATGAATCTCTATTCCGGTTGCCCAGCGCCCGAAATATGCTGTAAACCGCGCCAGCCATTTCCAGCCCCAGCGCCAGAAGCGCGAAGCCAATCGATGCAGCAAGATCGCATGAATGCCGGGATAGGTAGTCAGCACCTCAAATACTGAACGCGCAGCCGGATCCCGCTCAAACACCACTGCTATATCTTCACGCAATTGATCAAACACGACGACCTCTATCTTTCCAACAGATAAGCAAGTATGCAATACCCGACTAAATTAGTCAACAATATCCCAGTCTTTGGGGACATTCACCTGCGCAGGATTGCGCATCAATTTTAATATCCCCATCAAAATATTCAGCTCCTCTTTTTCCAGCTGCGCGCGCGAATACAAACGTCGCAAGCGGGTCATCAATCGCCTCGGTGCCGCCAGATTCAAAAAGCCGATAGCGATCAACGTACGCTCCAGCTCACGGTAAAACAGCTCCAGATCATCATGCTGCGCCAAAGGCTGCGGAGCAGCCTCAACCATACCCAACTCCGGCACAGCGCAACGCAACTCATAACTCAATATCTGCACTGCCGACGCCAGATTTAACGAACTGTAATCCGGATTCGCCGGAATATGCACCAGCATCTGACACTGATCCAATTCGGCATTGGTCAGACCCGACATCTCGGTGCCAAACACCAGCGCAACTGGCGCTTGCGCAGCCTGCGCCACTAGCAGCGGCGCAATCTCGCGCGCACTGAGCATGGTATGAGACAGATCACGCCGGCGCGCGGTACATCCAACCACCATCGTCGCACCAGCCAAAGCACTGGCAAGATCATCCGTTACCACTGCGTTATCCAGCACATCAGTAGCGCCGGAGGACATCGCCACTGCAACAGGATCGGGGAACTGCTTGGGTTGCACCAGCCGCATATCGTGCAACCCCATGGTTTTCATTGCCCGTGCAGCCGCACCGATATTGCCGGGATGGCTGGTATGACTCAGAACGATGCGTACATTATTTAACAAGTTGGACATATATGTTTTTTAATCGTAAACCAGCCTAACGCTGGGGAAAAATGCGGATTTGAGTTAAACTATGCGACATTATTTCGCTCATTGACATATCGCCATGCATCCTATGCTCACCACCGCGGTGAAAGCCGCCCGTCGTGCCGCAGGTATCATTACCCGCGCTTCACAAGACACCGACGCTTTAACCGTTAAACACAAACAACACAATGACTTCGTTACCGAAGTGGATCGCGCTGCCGAAGCGGCGATTATCGACGTATTGCTCACAGCCTACCCAAATCACGCTATTTTAGCAGAAGAGAGCGGTCAGCAAGGCGAATCTGAATATCAATGGATCATCGACCCACTCGATGGCACAACCAATTTCCTGCATGGTTTCCCCCAATACAGCATTTCCATTGCGCTGGTACATAAAGGCCAACTCGATCAGGCTGTCATTTATGACCCGACTCGCAATGACCTGTTCACCGCTTCACGCGGACAGGGCGCCTACCTGAATGAGCGCCGCATTCGCGTTTCCAAGCGCCTTAAATTGGCTGAAGCGCTAGTCGGCACTGGCTTCCCCTATCGCGACTTCACCCACCTGGATACATACATGGCCATGCTGCGCGATGTCCTGCAAAAAACCGCGGGCGTACGTCGCCCCGGCTCTGCAGCACTGGATCTGGCATACGTTGCAGCCGGTCGCTTGGATGGCTTCTGGGAAATCGGCCTGTCTAAATGGGATATCGCGGCAGGTTGCCTGCTGGTTAAAGAAGCCGGTGGACTGGTTGGCGACTTCCAGGGTGATGACAGCTATATCGACAGCGGCAACATCATTGCCGGCAATCCGAAGATATTCGCCCAGTTATTGCAGACACTTGCACCACACATTACCCCCGAGCTAAAAGGCTGATCTTGGCGCTCGCCAATTCATCCCGACTAGGCTAGAATTTACTTTTGTTTTATTAACCACTTTTTATGGCACTCATTGTACAGAAATACGGCGGCACCTCAGTTGGCTCGGTGGAGCGCATCAAACAAGTAGCGGAACGCGTTGCCAAATTTAAAATGCTCGGGCACCAGGTCGTCGTCGTGCTCTCCGCCATGAGCGGCGAAACCAATCGCCTGATTGCGCTGGCTAAAGGCGTTCAGTCAGACCCCGATCCACGCGAACTCGACGTATTAGTATCGACTGGCGAACAAGTGACCATTGCCTTATTGGCCATGGCATTAAAAGACCTGGGCTTGAAAGCCAAAAGCTACACCGGCTCGCAAGTGCGCATACTGACCGACAACGCTCACACCAAGGCTCGCATCCTCGGCATCGACGAAGAAAACATCCGCAACGATCTTAACGCGGGTAAAGTCATTGTCGTCGCCGGCTTCCAGGGCGTAGACGAACACGGCAACATCACCACGTTAGGTCGCGGTGGCTCAGACACCACTGGTGTGGCACTAGCTGCTGCACTGAAGGCGGATGAGTGCCAGATCTACACTGACGTTGACGGCGTATACACCACCGACCCGCGCATCGTCCCAGAAGCCCGCAAACTCAAAACCATTACCTTTGAAGAGATGCTGGAAATGGCCAGCCTCGGCTCCAAGGTACTGCAAATTCGCTCCGTCGAATTCGCCGGCAAATACAAAGTCAAACTGCGCGTACTTTCCAGCTTTCAAGAAGAAGGCGAAGGCACACTCATCACATTTGAGGAAGAAAACAACATGGAACAAGCGATTATCTCTGGCATCGCCTTTAACCGCGACGAAGCCAAGATTACCGTACTCGGCGTACCTGACACCCCAGGCGTTGCCTACCAGATTCTGGGCCCGGTCGCCGATGCAAACATTGACGTCGATATGATCATCCAGAACGTCGGCGCCAACAACACCACCGACTTCACCTTTACCGTGCATCGCAACGAATATGCACGCGCCATGCAGTTACTTACCAGCATGCAACCCAAGATCGGCGCACGCGAAATCATCGGCGACGACAAAATCGCCAAAGTCTCCATCGTCGGCGTGGGCATGCGTTCACACGTAGGTATCGCCAGCACCATGTTCAAAACGCTGGCCGATGAAGGCATCAACATCCAGATGATCTCCACCTCGGAAATCAAAATTTCCGTTGTAATCAACGAAAAATATCTGGAACTTGCCGTACGCGTATTACATAAGGCATTTAATCTGGAAAACGCCGGATAAAGTTGACTGCAAGCGCGCGATGAGCTATCATGGCGCGCTGTTTGACGTTGCTGAAAAGTGACAAATAGGAGAGATGGCCGAGTGGTCGAAGGTACTCCCCTGCTAAGGGAGCGTAGGGTTTATAGCCTTACCGAGGGTTCGAATCCCTCTCTCTCCGCCAACAACCGTTTAAGCAATTTTTAAACCAGTAGTTGAGTTAAGACAGTGAAGTATGTTACAATTTTGTTCTTACGGATGCGCCCGTAGCTCAGCTGGATAGAGTACTTGGCTACGAACCAAGGGGTCAGGAGTTCGAATCTCTTCGGGCGCACCAACAAATTCAAAGGGTTAAATCAGAAATGATTTAACCCTTTTTTATTTTCTAGCAAGCCCAACTATCGGACTTTTTCATGTTACTTGCTGATCTCTGGCTATGGAACATGCCGTATCAGATTAGTGCGCCAAACTCTTAATGGCGATTCGAGTTGCAGCCACTGCTCAAGCATGTCTGTGTCAGTACCAAACAGATATGAAGTTTGTAGTTTATTGCAAAGCATAAAAACCTTTTGGTGGTGAAGTTCCAATCACTTCGGTAAGGAATCGATTCAAATCATCTTGAATAGTGACTGGTGCATCAGATCTAAATTCCATATTTCCGCGTACCATAGAAACCATCACAACCATAGCAGGAAGCTCAAGCTTATAGGCATGGAAATATTGCTCGATGCCTGCGCTGACTACCTTTGCAACGCCTATTGCACGGAATCCTCGCGCTGTGCCGATCTTCTGCGCCGCTGCCTTATAAGCAGCCAGCACTTTGCTGACCAATTTCGCTTGCTCTGGATTATCAAGAACCGAACCTAATATTGCCAGACCGCCATGGGGTAACTGATCATTAGGCCATGCTGTGTAACCAGTAAAGAGCGGTTGATATGAAATACCCCGCTCCATACCAGACACACTAAAACTCGACATGATGCTTTGCATAATCAAGCCCGTTGCAGCAGGCTCAACCAAAGATATACCTGACGCCGGCATAGAAAACGAAGAATCACAATGTGAGTTGGAATTAAGCGGTAGCTGTTCCTTCAGCAATTTCACGGCCTCCATCACCGGCAAGTAACAAACATGCACATCGGCAGTCGTCATGCCGCTACGCTTTAACGCTGCCTGAAAAATAAAATCCGGCCCACCATTTTTCCCGCCTCCAGTCGGTCCTGCTACGATCAGACCTTTACCGCGCAAATCACTGAAATTCGTGACCTTGTCTTTTTTGTAGGTTACTTCACTAAAGCCTTTCCACAACCCAACATAAACCAAACGCAGATCGGGAACCTTACCTGCCGTAACCTTCTCGGCTATCGTGTAAGTCATTGCCAATAAGCCATCCGCTTGCCCCTGCTTGAATACAGCATCCATTTCCTTACTGTCTGCTACTGGCACAATTTCAACAGGCAACGATGGGTCATCTGCCATGGCAACCAATAACGGAAAAATATTTGGATTGGGGGTGGCTACAATCCTCAGCTTGTCTTGCGCGCCAGCAGGCAAGGCAACAGATAATGCACAGCACAGTATGAGAATTATTTTAAACATAAACATCGCACTCCATCATTTTTAAATTTAAAATCACTAATGCGTTAGTCTACATGCATTGTAAATTCCTGAGCTACAGATTGGTATTTTTCCAATCCGTCTGGAAATGTTCTGTGCGTCAGCACACATATGCTCAAATCAAATTTTGCGTTTCTATAATGACCCACCCAATAAGATACCGGCCCTGATAGGTTATTAGCGTGCCATCCAAGATGATGATGCGATATTAAATACAAACTCATAAGTCAAATGACTCAATCCAGAATGCATCTCAACATCTCTGGATAACACCAAACCGTCATTTTATATTAATTAATAAAGACTAATATTAGACTAATATATGCGATAAATTTCTACAATAGACTAAATATAGACTAATAATTGACGAAAATAATAGTGTGACCTACTATTAGTATACTATCTGCAACTTGATCATATAATAGCCTACTATTAGCTCATGACTATCCAGCACCTAACCAATACAGAAATCGCATTGCGCTTAGCGCAGGAAGTCCATGCCTGGCGTGTCTCACCTGAAGGCGCAGGCATCTCCCAAGTAGAACTCGCGCGCAAAAGCGGAATTGGCCTGACGCCTCTCAAGCGCTTTGAAAAAACGGGGGCGATCACCCTGCGCAATCTGATAGCAGTACTCCGCGCGCTCGACTTGCTGGACGGGCTGGATACCCTTATTCCAGAACCTGGCGCCCCGGGACCGTTGGCACTACTGGAAGCGGAACGAACAAAAGTTAAGCGGGTTCGCGCGCCGCGCAGCACTTCAGGCAAAGGCTCGCCGCATGGATGAAATCAAGGTAGTCGAAGTAAAAATATGGGATCAGTCCGTGGGCGCCGTCGCGCCGTTACGGGGCAAGCCCGGATTCTATGAATTTCAGTATCTGCCCACCTTTGTAAAATCGGGGCTGGAGCTCTCCCCTCTGTTGATGCAGTTGTCGACTAAAAAACGATTCAGCTTCCCTTCGCTGAGTACGGAAACATTTCACGGTTTACCCGGCATGCTGGCCGATGCATTGCCCGACAAATTCGGTAACGCGCTGATCGACGAGTACCTTACCCGCACGGGCACAAAGGCCACCGACATTACGACGTTGCAGCGCATGGTGTACGTCGGTCGTCGTGCAATCGGCGCGCTGGAATTCGCGCCGGCCGCCGACGATATACGCAGCCCCGGGGTGGCAGTACCTCTTGAGATGTCAAGCCTGGTGGAGGACGCACGGCGCGCGCTGCGCGGAGAGTTCAGTGCTATTGCACAGGATATCCTCGACGTTGGCAGTTCAGCCGGCGGCGCCCGCGCCAAAGCGGTTATCGGCTGGAACCCGGATACCGGGGCCGTCGTTTCCGGTCAATTCGAGGTACCCGATGGCTATGAGCACTGGCTGCTTAAATTTGATGTTGGTCTTGATGGGGTATTAAGCTACGCAACCGGCTTTGGCCGTATCGAGTATGCGCACTACCTGATGGCTACTGAAGCGGGTGTCCACATGAGCGAGTGCCGGCTCCTGGAGGAAAATGGCCGGGCGCACTTCATGACCAAACGCTTTGATCGGCGCGGCAATCAGAAACTGCACACCCAGAGCCTCTGTGGCCTGGCACACCTGGATTTTAACATTCCAGCCACCTACAGCTACGAGCAGTACTTACGCACAGTACTGGAGATGAACCTCGGTGCGCAGGCGCTAGAGCAAGCCTGGATCCGCTGCGCGTTCAACATTGCCGCCGTTAACTGCGACGACCATACCAAGAATCTCGCCTTTTTGCTGGACCCCGAATCCGGCTGGAGCCTGGCCCCCGCTTACGATGTCTGCTTTTCGCACAACCCGGCTGCTGGCAAATGGACCCGACAACATCAAATGCTGGTTGGTGGGAAAGCATGGGGGATAACCGATATTGACCTCATAGCGCTCGCGCAAAAATTTGACGTTCGGCAACCGCAAGTACTGCTGCAGCGCATAACTGACGCAGTTGCTCGATGGCCGGAATTCGCGCGCATCGCTGGCGTCACCCCAGAGGCAACTGCGCGTATTCTGTCATACCACCCCGACTGGTTATCACCCCGCGCCACACGCGGGTAGCCTATCAGTGATATTCCACAAGCCATCCCATGGGAGCAGATGCTTCACCAAAACGAAGGCAGTAAACAAAAAAACTATTAGCTCAAAATCACTTCAACGTGATGCTCCCGGCGATCATCTACCAACGGGATGATGTCATGCGGTAGCGCCATGTTATCTGCAACAGGACTATCTACGCTGACTCCATTTACCACCACGCCATCCACCGTGACGCGAATCACGTGCCCCGCCGTTTCACCAACGCGCTTGATTGTAATGTGGTACAAGGTGTCGCGATAGCGGTAGTGTATTTTGTAAGATTTCCAATGGTCCGGAATACATGGTGCAATACGCAGATGGCCCACTTCCAGTTGTAGACCAAGTAGTGTTTCCAAAGTCAGTCGGTACATCCAGCCAGCCGCCCCGGTGTACCAGGTCCAACCGCCCCGACCTGTGTGTGGTTGTGCGGCATAAATATCCGCACACATGACGTACGGCTCGACCTTGTAGCGTTCGATCTCCTCAGGTGTACTGCCGTGATTAACCGGATTGAGCATGGCGAACAATTCCCATGCGCGTTCCTTCTCGCCCATCATGGCATACGCGGTGGTGGCCCAGATCGCGGCATGGGTATATTGTCCGCCGTTCTCGCGGACACCAGGAACGTAACCTTTGATATAACCGGGTTCAAGATCAGATTTATCGAAAGGCGGATCGAGCAGCTTGATTAACTGCGCATCTCTTTTAACCAGACGCTGGTTGACTGCCGCCATCGCCTGACGGGCTCGAACGGGATCGCCGCCGTTTGAGATAACCGACCAGCTCTGGCTGATCGAATCGATTTGACATTCTTCATTGCTGGAAGACCCCAAAGGCGTGCCGTCATCAAAATAGGCGCGTCGATACCAATTGCCGTCCCAGGCATTCGCCTCAATATTACTGCGCAACAGTTCAGCTTGCCCGCTGCAAACTTCGGCAAAGGCCTCATCGTCTTGACCACGAGCCACGCCTGCAAACAGTTGCAGGTTTTCGTACAGGAACCACGCCAGCCAGACGCTCTCGCCCTTGCCGTCGCGACCAACCAGATTCATGCCGTCGTTCCAGTCACCGCAGCCCATCAGCGGCAGTTGGTGTTCGCCAAAGCGCAAGCCATGCTTGATGGCGCGCACGCAATGCTCATACAGGCTGGCCGATTCAACCGAACGTTGCGGTTGGTCGTAATAGGCTTCCTCTTCCGGATTCAGTTCGCGGCCTTCCAGGAAATGCACCGATTCGTCGAGTACGCCGGTATCGCCAGTCGCCAGCACATAACGACAAGTTGCATACGCCAGCCACAGATAATCATCTGAGAAATGGGTGCGCACGCCTTGTCCGTGGGGTGGGTGCCACCAGTGTTGCACGTCACCCTGGAGGAACTGGCGCCCGGCATGCCGGATCAACTGCTCGCGGGCAAGCCACGGTGTCGCATGGATCAGCGCCATGGTGTCCTGCAACTGATCGCGGAAACCATAGGCTCCGCCGGATTGATAATACCCGCTCCGGCCCCACAGCCTGCAGGACAGCGTCTGGTAGATTAGCCAGCCATTTGCCAGCACGTCTAGCGCGGCATCGGGAGTTTCTACACGCACCGCGCCCAAGGTGTGATTCCAGTGCCCCCATACCGTTTCCAATGCCTGCCGTGCGCCAGCTGGTCTGCCAAAGCGCTGAATGAAATGCTGCGCTTCAGCAGTGTCCCGGGCCGCGCCGAATATGAACACGATCTCACGCTCTTGTCCTTCGGCCAGTTCGATCTGGGTCTGCATTGCAGCACACGGATCAAGACCAGCACCTGTCTTGCCTGATAATCGCTTGCGACGCATTGCTGCCGGGCTGGCCAGAGAACCGTTACGGCCAATAAACTCGGTCCGGTTTCCGGTCACCGACCGTTCCAACTCGCTGACCTGCACAAAGACGACCCGATTGGCGCATTCGTGGCCATACGCATTGCGAGCAAACAGCGCCCCGCTGTGCGGATCTGTCTCGGTCACGATGTGCATCAGATTGGCATGACGCCATTCACCGAGCACCAGTTCCCAATACCCGGTTAGCGACAAGCGACGTGAGCGCTTGGTATGGTTGCGCAACTTGACCACCACGAATTTCACGAGGGCATCCATTGCGACGTAAGTGAACATTTCCGAGGAGATGCCGGCTTCGAAATGTTCGAACACGCTGTACCCGAAACCGTGCCTGCATACATAGCCGGAGCGACCTCGGGCAGGCAACGGCGTTGGCGACCAGAACGCACCCGTTTCTTCATCGCGGATATACAGCGCCTCACCGCTAATGTCGCTAATGGGGTCGTTATGCCAGGTGGTCAGCCGGAATTCGTGCGCATTTTCTACCCAGGTATAGGCACTCCCGCTCTCGCTGACGACCGTGCCAATGTATGGGCTGGCGATAACATTGGCCCACGGCGCCGGGGTGTTCTGACCCGGTTCCAGGGTAATGACATATTCGCGCCCGTCCGGGGTAAATCCCCCCAGTCCGTTGCAGAAAATGCGTTCGCGTGCCAACAACGGACTGACTGATTCGGATGTCAGTTGCAGCAATGGCTCCAGACGGTCCGACGCACGCTCTGCCGAGACGCGACGCTCCACCTGCTCGACCAATGTATCGGTGTTATCACTGAACACGATACGGGCGACAGTCTGGAACAGCACCCGATCTTCCTCGGAAAGTTCTTCGGCGCGCCGCACAAAGACACCACCCGGTTTGTCAAGAATCTGAGCTTCTGGACCCGCGTTGATTAGCCCCATGATCTGGTCTTGCAGCACTGCCCGGTAGCCAGAAAAATCCTCGTTGATGATCACCAGATCCGAAATCAAGCCCTTCATTCGCCAATAGGCATGGGCTTGCAGCACCTGTTTTACCAAGTCGATACGATTCAGATCGCCGATATGCAGCAGGACGATCGGCAAATCGCCAGAGATGGCAAAGCGCCAAAGTCCGGATTGACCAAGCTGGTTGCGGGATATCACACCGGGCTCTGCGCGGCGCATGGCATTTGCATAAATGACAGAGGTCGCCAAACGGCCATAAATTTGCGCATCGGCTTCAGTCACATTCAGGTGGCGCAATACCTCCTGACTTTGGAACCATGCCAATTCAAAGGCGCGCTCAACAAAATGCCGGTCACAATACTTCTCAAGCAAAGCCAATACAGCCTCGCGGGTATCCGCAACACCAGAGATAATCTGCACGCTCGCCGACTCGTCAGGTAACAAGGTGATGGTACGACGGATCGCCACGATGGGATCCAGCACAGAACCATCCGTGTTCGACAACGACTTCGATAAATGGGATAGGCTATCACTGCTATCCATTACCACCGGGTTGGCGGCCGTTCTACCCCGCCCGATGAATTTGGCGCGGTCAGTTTCATAAGACGATTCATCGGCAACCGCACCAGGTGCTGCCAACAGATGAAACATCCATGGCACTTGCTCACCCGGTGTACGAGGTCGCCGCGTGCAAATGATCGCCTGCTTGTCGGGCAGGATTTCAGTCTGCACGAACAAGTTGCTGAAAGAACGATGCGCCAGGTCAGCGTTTAAAGGGGCTAACACGACCTCTGCATAACTCGTCACCTCGATATGGCGGATACGGGACGACTGGTTGGTGAGCGTAACACGACGAATCTCGACGTCGTCCTCAGGCGAAACGCTGACCTCGGTGTGCGCTTCGATGGCCTGATCGCGCCGCCGGTATTCCGCACGCCCTTGCACAAAAATAGCTTCGTAATGGTCGGCCTTGCGCAATGTCGGTTGATAAGCGCTTGACCAGTAGCGCCCCGTATCGCGGTCGCGCAGATATATGAAAGTGCCCCAGCTATCGGCAGTCGTGTCTTCTCGCCAACGGGTGACTGCCAAGTCGTGCCAGCGGCTGTAACCACCACCGGCGTTGGTTGCCATGACATGGTACCTGCCGTTGGATAACAGGTGAACTTCAGGTATCGGTGTGTTCGGGTCAGTAAATACACGCATGATCCCGCTTGCTTCAGCAGCGTGGGGACGTGCGGCGGCGCTCACTTCAGCGGCGTGCGGATGAAGGGTAGCACCCTTTTTCGGCACACGTTCCTGCAACAACAATTCCGTCGCTTGCACCAGTGGGACAGACATGAATCGGCGCTGCATAGGCCGGTCGAGCAATACATGCTCAAAGGCCAGCAGGCTCATGCCTTGATGGTGTGCCATGAAGGTCCGCACGATAGCGTGACTTTTGCCCCGCGGCACACGCGTAGGTGTGTAGTCAATCGCCTCGTAGAAGCCATAGCCGCCGAGGAAACCGCTGGCAGCCATCACCTGCAAGTTGTGGCATGCTTCCTGCGGCATCACCATCAGCGCCAGTGCGCTGGCATAAGGCGCGATGACCAGATCATCTCCCAACCCGCGCTTAAAGCCCAGACCGGGCACGCCAAACGCCCGGTATTGATAGACTTGGTGCATATCGGTGGCGTTATAGCACGATTCTGAAATACCCCACGGCACAGCGCGTTGTCGACCGTATTCGATCTGACGCGCCACGATGGTCTTGCAGGTATGCTCAAGCAACGTGTTCTCATAATTCGGCATTAACAGCTGCGGCATGAGGTACTCGAACATCGAACCGCTCCAGGAAATCAAGCTCACGTCGCCGCCATAATTTGTCAGCAGACGGCCAAGAGAAAACCAATGCTTCTGCGGCACTTGTCCCTGTGCGATTAGCAGGAAGCTGGCCAGGCGCGCTTCGGATGCCAGCAGATCGTAGCAGGAGGGATCGCGGCGGCGCTCGCCCACGTCATAACCGATAGCCAGTAAGTCGCGCGAAGTATCGTAGAGGAATTCAAAATCCATCACCGCCAACGCACTGCAACGATCTATTAATTCGTCTATGCTGCTGATGCGCTCCACCGCCAGTTTGTAAAATGATGCTGGAGCAAGCGCCCAAACTACAGACAAGGTCGCTGTGTCAACCGTGCTTGCTCTCGCCAATTCTGTCAGCGTCGGAATGTGACTGAAACGCCACGGTTCAGGTACCAGTAATCTGAGATCATCCCGCAGGTAGCGGGATTGCTGCTCAAATGCCTGCGCCCAGTAAACCAGCTCGCTATCGCTATCAATACCCTCCTGCAGCCATGCAAGCAACTCCTTGCCCGCAAGGTTAATCTCGTCAAGCAGGCTATCGGCTGTAGCCAATGTCTGTGACAGGGTATTTGATGAGGGCTCAGGTTGCGTGACTGAATGTAATTTATCCTGCAGAAATTTAATTTTCTTTTCAATATCCGGAGCGGGTGACGAAGGTATGTGTTCGGCAAGCACCTGCAAGGTGTCCTGCAGACCATGAAACGCATTTGATGACAACACCGGCCGATCTTTCAACTCGGCAAGTCCGGCTTGCAAGGTGAGCAAGCTACCGGCCAGATTGCCGCTGTCCACCGAAGACACGTATTGCGGATGCAGCGGTAGCAGCGTGCGCGTGTCGTACCAGTTGTAAAAATGACCGCGGTGGCGTTCCAGCTTTTCCATCGTGGACAGTGTGTTTGAAGTCAGGCTCAGCACTTCTGCGCCAGAAATGTAACCAAAATCGTACGCAGCCAGGTTCGCCAGCAGCGACATGCCGATATTCGTCGGCGAGGTACGCGAGGCGATGGCCGCAGCCGGATATTCCTGGAAATTATCGGGTACCAGCCAGTTGTCCTGCGGACCGACGAAATCCGCGAAGAAGCGCCACGTTCGCCGAGCCGACGCCCGCAGAAACGACCGTTGATCAACCGTCAAGTCCGGTGTGGGGGACACAAGCGGTATGCTGATCCACCACCCTACGACGGGTGACACCAGCCAGAGCAACAATACAGGTGCACAGAAGAGCAACTCCGCCAAGTGGATGCCTCCGAATGCCAACGCCAAGCCCAGCACTACCGCCAGAACAGGCGCGATCCACATCTCCATAAAGAAATCGGCCAACGTGCGGCATGCGTTGCGGCTTGCATAGGAAGGTATATGCCAGAGCAACAATCCGCGTTGAGTAAACAGCATCCGCACACCCGAGCGCAAGATCGCATCCAGACAAATCAGTGTGTCGTAGGGTAACAGGACCAAGGTCAGCAAAACGATCATTATTGAACGGCCCACGGTTTTGCCTGTCAGGATCAAGTGCACCTGCCAATCACGTTCTTCAGGCTTGCGAACGAGCTCGATCACAGTGGACAGCAAGGTAGGCAAGAACACCACCGCCATAACCAGCAGAGTCCAGAACCACACGGGTCCCGGACCAAACAGCCACCCTCCTACCAGCAAGGCAAGCAGCGAAGGCGGCACCAGGCTGCGTCGAAGGTTGTCGAAAATTTTCCACACCGACAAGACTGAGAGCGGATTCGGTTGCCGCTTCGTCTTCGCCCCATTTGGCTTATTTGACTCTGGCTGTGCGGGCGAACCGGGCACACGCGGTAGCAGCCAGCCGGCAAGCTGCCAGTCGCCGCGTATCCAGCGGTGACGCCGGCTGGCTTCTATGGCGTAACTGGCAGGATACTCTTCAATGAGGTCGACATCGGTCACGAGTGCCGAACGCGCATACCCACTTTCGAGCAAGTCATGACTGAGAATGAGGTTCTCCGGAAAGCGCCCATCGACGGCCTGACGAAAAGCATCCACATCATAGATACCCTTGCCGATGAATGACCCTTCCCCGAAAATATCCTGATAGACGTCGGACACCTCGCGCGTGTAAGGATCGATGCCTGACTCACCCGCGTATAGTTTCGTGAAGCGTGACCGGCCTGCACTGGTCAGGCTGATCGAAGCGCGTGGCTGCAAGATCGCATAGCCTTCAACTATGCGTCCCTTACCAGCATCGTAAACAGGCCGATTGAGCGGATGCGCCATGTTACCTATCAGTGTGCGTGCCGCATCGCGGGGCAGTTGCGTGTCGGTATCCAGGGTGATGATGTACTTGATCGAAATGAGGATGGATGTGTCACCGACAATATCCGAGAAGGCCGTTTGCGCCTCTCCCCTGAGCCGGGCATTGAACTGCTCCAGTTTGCCGCGCTTGCGCTCATATCCCATCCACACCCGCTCAAACGGATTCCACACCCGGGGCCGGTGAAACAGATAGAAAATGCTTGGACGATCCCCACTGTAGGTCGCGTTGAGCGCCTGGACAGCTGCGCGCGCGTAGGTGAGCAATGCATCATCGCCTGGCAGCGTTTGCTCGGACGCGTCAGGAAAATCCGTCAGCAAGGCAAAGAACAGATTAGCATCGCGATTACCGAGATAGCGGATCTCCAGCGCGTCGAGCAGAGCATCAATCTCTTGCGGCCTGCTAAGTAAGGTGGGAACAACCACCATCGTACGGTGTGCATCGGGAATGCCCTTGGAAAAATCCAGTCGCGGTAACGCGCGCGGCGGCAACACGAGCGTGACAAAAAGATTCACCAGAGAAACAGCCAGCGCCGAGGCACCCACAAGGAAAGGAATCGCAAAAAACCAGTACCGCCAATCACCCAGCCCCAAGCCACCGTAAGCGTAAAGTACGCCTGATGTTGCAAGCGCAGTGAGCAATAAAATCGGGCCAAAATAAAGTGTCATACAGAAATCACGGCTTGCTCGACTGGCCCGTATTTTCCACGACAAATGGCAACCGACCGAGCGCTCCAGTATCAACCGTCCGTTATCAATCAGGTAGTATCCGACATGCGCGGTACGGTGCTTTGGACCTGATCGTTCTGCAGCAGTACGCGCAAGAGCAATGGCTGAGCGTGCCACCGCCAACTCACTGTATGAACCGCACCTCGCCACGTCTTCGATGACATGCCGGTAGCGGTCGCAGGTGGCGAAATCCTGGGCAATATGCATCCCCGCCGGATCTTCACGCAAAGTCTGTTCAACGACACTGAGCGACTCGACGAAATTACTCCAATTCATGGCGCCGATGAAACGTAGGCTACCGATACTATTTGCAATGGATATTTGGTTGGCCGCAGCCGTCCGACCAGCCGCCTCAGACAACTGCGTTGCAGTCACCCCTTGTTTAAGCAGCTTTTGCTCAACCCAGGCTTTAACGAACGCCATAGCGCCCCCCTCAACCTGAAGTCTTGCGTAAAACTCCTCCACAAACGGCGCGGTCAGAGGCACGTCGGCATTAACAAAATCGGCAAACAACTGAATAAGCTGTTCGGGTTCGCTTTCAGCCGTCGCGAGCATGCGGTCTGCCCATGTAATGGCCGCGTCGAGCTCTTCGCGCCGGTGAGCGATACGTAATCCAACGCGGCGAAGATTTTCCAGCAGCGCTAACTGCAGCATGATCGGAAATGCCCACAATTCGCCCAGTTTTAACGGTTCAGCGGTCTGGTACGCTTCAATAAAGAGAGTGGCATTGTCGCTATCAACCCGACCATCCATGTGGGAAATTAACTCGATTGCCAAGTCATAGATACGGGGAAAACCGGCTGAAAGACCATCAGCCAGGCGTGGTAACTGTCGGCTATACCCGCGCGGCAGATGCCGACGCGCTAGATTGATCTGCTGTTCGATGAGATAAAAATTGTCGAGCAACCATGACTCTGCCGGGCTGAGCCGTTGTCCCGGCGTGGTTGCAGCGGTCACAACGTTATACGCCGCCAGCAATACGCGTGCATTATCATCCAGCCGTGGCAGTAGCTTGTCGGCTCCCGGATTAGGATCAATTCGATGCTGACCCGCCAGCGTTACCACGTGACGTTTCAGTTGCTCGGTGCTGAATAACTCAGAGCGTAGCAATTCAGTATCCTGATCGTTACGCAGCGCATTCCTCGTTCGTGCCAAAAATCCGTACCCTTTGATCACTACGACATTCTCCTCACTAGCACTCGGTAGTCAGCGCAATACGGGCAAAATGACGTATGGTTGCTGAAAACTCATACTACGTAATGTGCAGTCTAGGTAGAAAAACAAACAAACACTGTGCGGTAACGTACATTATGATGAACAAGGATATCCCCAGAAAATCATAGACATTTCTGTTTTTGAACGACCGGTCAGTCTTGGCCCGGCAAATCTGCTCTTACCCAAGGCTATTAACCACATTGCTAAAATCTATTAGATTAATCGGTGAGGAGAACCTACACTGAAATCTGCATTCAACTAAATAGAGGAGAAAACCATGTCTGACAGCAAATGCCCGTTTGTACACAAATCCGGTAGCGGCACGTCGAATCACGATTGGTGGCCAAACCAGCTGAAACTCGAAATTCTGCACCAGCATACTCCCGAATCCAGCCCGATGAGCGATGACTTCAACTACGCCGAAGCATTCAAGACACTCGACCTTGCTGCCGTGAAACAAGATCTCACCGCCCTGATGACCGACTCGCAAGAGTGGTGGCCGGCGGATTACGGTCACTATGGACCTTTCTTCATTCGCATGGCCTGGCACAGCGCAGGCACCTACCGCACCGGTGATGGTCGCGGTGGCGCAGGTCACGGCAATCAGCGTTTCGCGCCACTCAACAGCTGGCCTGATAACGTCAACCTGGACAAGGCACGCCGGCTGCTGTGGCCGATCAAGCAGAAATATGGCCGGAAAATTTCCTGGGCCGACCTCATCGTTCTCACGGGTAACGTCGCCATGGAATCGATGGGCTTCAAGACCTTCGGATTCGCAGGCGGACGCGAAGACATCTGGGCGCCTGAGCTCGACGTCTACTGGGGCAATGAACAAAAGTGGCTGGATGACAAGGCGCGCTATTCCGGCGAACGCGAACTCGAGAATCCGCTTGCTGCCGTGCAGATGGGCCTGATCTACGTCAACCCTGAGGGTCCGGGTGGCAACCCGGATCCAGTCGCATCCGGCCGCGATGTGCGCGAGACCTTTGCGCGCATGGCAATGAACGACGAAGAAACTGTGGCGCTCACCTGCGGTGGACACACCTTCGGTAAATGCCACGGTGCCGGTCCGGCCACTCACGTGGGACCGGAGCCTGAAGCCGCGCCCATAGAACAGATGGGCCTGGGCTGGAAGAGCAGCTTCAAAAGCGGCAAGGGCGGTGACCAGATCGGCAGCGGACTGGAAGGTTCGTGGACGCCGACCCCGACCCAATGGGACATGAGCTATCTCGACATGCTGTTCGGCAACGAGTGGGTCGTGGAGAAAAGCCCGGCGGGCGCCTGGCAGTGGACGCCGAAGCGGGAGACCGACAGCAACCAGGCGCCGGCCGCCGACGATCCTTCGAAGCGGGTCCAGATCATCATGACCGCTGCGGACATGGCGATGCGCATGGATCCGATCTATGAACCGATTGCACGGCGCTTCCACAAAAATCCGGCAGAATTTGCCGACGCCTTCGCCCGCGCCTGGTTCAAGCTGACCCACCGTGACATGGGACCCCATGCGCGCTATCTCGGCCCCGAAGTACCCAAGGAAGCGCTGATCTGGCAAGATCCTATTCCGGCCGTTGACCATCCGCTGATCAACGACCAGGATGTTGCCGCCCTCAAGGCCAAAGTTATGGCATCCGGGCTGAGCGTTGCGGAGCTGGTTTCGACGGCATGGGCATCGGCATCGACGTTCCGCGGCTCCGACAAGCGTGGCGGCGCCAATGGCGCGCGCATCCGTCTTGCCCCGCAGAAGGACTGGGAGGCCAACCAGCCAACGCAACTGGCCAAGGTGCTTGGCAAGCTCGAAATCATCCAGCGTGAATTCAATGCTGGCGGCAAGAAAGTCTCGATGGCGGATCTAATCGTACTGGCCGGTTGCGCTGGTATCGAAGATGCGGCAAAGCAAGCTGGGAATGCCGTAACGGTGCCGTTCACGCCGGGCCGTATGGACGCCTCGCAGGAGCAGACCGACGTGGTCGCTTTCGCAGTGCTCGAACCGATCGCCGATGGCTTCCGCAACTACCAGAAGGCAAAATACGCCGTTTCGGCTGAGGAGTTGCTGCTCGACAAGGCGCAACTGCTGACGCTTACCGCACCCGAAATGACGGTGCTGATCGGCGGGATGCGCGCGCTGAACGCAAATGTCGGTCAATCCAGTCACGGTGTCTTCACCAAGCAACCGGGGACACTCACCAACGACTTTTTCGTAAACCTGCTCGACCTGGGCACGGAGTGGAAGCCCGTTTCGGATGCCGGCGACGTGTTCGAAGGCCGCGACCGCAAGACCGGCGAAGTCAAATGGACGGGCACCCGTATCGATCTGATCTTCGGTTCAAACTCGCAGCTGCGGGCCATTGCAGAATTCTATGCGTGCAGCGACGCGCAACAGGCATTCGTGCGTGACTTTGTGGCGGCTTGGAACAAGGTGATGAATCTGGATCGTTTTGACCTGGCGTAATGTTGAAAAACAAGTCTTAAAAATCTCGTATCACACAGCCCTGACCTGATGCCGGTTTATCCCGAATCAGGCTAGGGCTGCCCTACCCTTAATAAATCATAAAACCAGCCTCATGCGCACATGCGGGATGCCCGCATCATCAAATACATCGCCCTCCTCGATAAACCCCAATCCCTGATAGAACGGCATTGAGTCCACTTGCGCATCCAGAAAAACAGTGCGAAAACCGGATTCAGCGGCATGCCGTATGCCGCGCAGCATCAGTTGCGTACCCAGGCCCTGACGACGGAGTTGCTGCCTGACCGCAACCCGCCCGATCTTGATCTTGTCACCATATGGCACCAGCCTCAGCGTAGCGACAACCTGCGCGTCCTGCAGCAAGACAAGGTGCATAGCTGCAGGGTCATCCTCATCAATTTCAAGCTCAACCGGCACCCGCTGCTCGACGACGAAGACTTCGTGACGCAAAGCAAAGGCTTGCTGTATCCATTCCGAGTTTGCATCAACGATTAACATCTTTCCTGCCATACTCTTAACATGCCTCTAAAATTATTCGGTAAGCGAACACCATAGCCCCGACACAACTGGAAACTATCGGCGCAATTAAGATCATCATTAACGCACCCAAAGTGTTTGCATTCGCAGCGTGCCAGCTCAGGAATTAATTACGGTGAAGTTCGCTAAATTGCGCGTATTCATTATAGAATAATCGCAATCCGGCAAACGCTGATAATTAAGTACTTACGCGCTAGCCGCACCTTTACCATACTTTAATAATAACTGACCTTATGCACATTCACCCAACCTCGAAGGAGGTAATGAGCGGCAATGTCCAATCAGGCAACCAGACCTGTTCAGCATCGACAGATACTGTCGAATATAGCGTACTGTCAGAAGCAGAAAAGGAAAAAATCCTTACGCTGCAGCAGGCTATTCTAGAACTGGTGACGCAAGGGATTGACCATAAGGAAATTATCAACACGCTGTGTCAGCTTGAAGAGCAGCTACTCCCCAATTCCGTAGCTTCAGTGATGCTGCTGGACGAAAACCAGCACCTGAATGTCTACGCTGCACCCAGCATCCCGGTTGCGGCGATCAGCCGGCTCAAAGGCTTGCGCCCAGGCCCTGGCGCAGGCTCATGCGGCAATGTGATTTATCGCCAGGAACCGGTATTTGTCAGCGATACGTTATCCGATGCGCGCTGGCTTGACCTGCGCCCTCTCGCCATCGATTACAGCTTGATGGCATGCTGGTCTATGCCTGTGTATGCTACGGGACGAAAAATAATAGGCAGCTTTGCCCTCTCCAGTTTCGAGAAGCGCGCACCTAGCGTCTTCCACTGCAAATTGCTCGAGATTGGCGCTTCCATTATCGGCATCGTTCTGGAACGCAACAGACAGACCGAGTTTCTCCGACTCGCTGCCAAGGTGTTTGAAAGCAGCGGTGAATGCATCATCATTACCGACAACCATCAGGCGATACTTTCGGTAAACCGTACTTATAGCGAGGTAACCGGATATACAAGTGATGAGGTGACGGGTCAACGACCTGGCATGCTGAACTCAAAACTGCATAACGCGGCATTCTTCCATAACATTTCACTATCCCTGACGGAAAATGGTTACTGGCAAGGGGAAATATGGGATCAGCGCAAGAATGGTGAAATTTATCCGGTATGGCTAGGCTTAAGCGTGGTGCGCGACAGCGCCAACACGGTCACCAACTACATAGGGATATTCACCGACATCACCACGCGAAAACTTGCCGATGAAGCACTGAAAACCGCAGCACATCAACAGCTTGCCATACTCAACAATATCCCGGACATGGCCTGGCTAAAGAATGCAGAGGGTCGTTATATCAGCGTCAACGAACCCTTCGGCGCTTTATGTGGCCTCACCCCTGATGAACTGGTTGGCAAAACCGACCTTGACCTCTGGCCAGAGAGTTTTGCCAAAACTTATATTCAAGATGATCTGAAAGTCGTCCAGACAGCCAAAGGCATAAAAGTAGAAGAACGCCTGCAAAACAAGCAAGGGCTGATTTCATGGGTAGAAACAATCAAATCACCCATTTTTAACGAAATCGGCAAGGTTATCGGCACGACGGGTATTGCCCGGGATATCACTGAGCGCAAGCAGAACGAAGACCAGTTGCGCTTGCTTGCCAAGGTGTTCGAATCCAGCACGGAAGCCATTATCATTGCCGATGCGCAACGCAAAATCATCACCGTCAATGCCGCCTTCACTCTGCAAACTGGCTATACCTTGACGGAAGTGGCTGGAACAGAACTGATACTCAGCTCAGAAGTGCAGAGTTCGCCTGAGTTTTTCCAAACCATCTGGAAAACCACCGATGTCGCCGACCACTGGCAGGGTGAAGTATGGGATCATCGTAAAGACGGCAGCCTCTATCCTAAATGGATAAACATTGATGTATTGCGCAATAACCACGAGCAAATTACCCACTATGTCACCACGTTTTCTGACATCAGCGAACGCAAGGAAGCTGAAGAACGCATCCGTTTCCTGGCACAACACGACATACTGACAGGACTGCCCAACAGAGCACTATTTACCAGCGAACTGACGCAGGCTATTGCAAACGCCAAACGCCAGCACCACCAACTTGCACTGTTTTTTATCGACCTGGATCACTTCAAGAACATCAATGATTCGCTTGGCCATCATTTCGGAGATTTATTGCTGCAAGAGATTGCAGAACGACTCAAATCACGACTGAAAGACATGGATGCGATCTGTCGGCAAGGGGGGGATGAGTTCATCCTGCTGCTGCAGGACATTACCTCGCCCGATGATGTAGCGCACATCGCAGAACGGCTGATTGAGGTGTTATCCACGCCCGTCCTGTTAGACAGCCACGAAATAGCCATTTCTGCCAGCATTGGCATCGCACTGTACCCCGAAGATGGCGACAATGGAGAAACGCTGGTCAAAAATGCCGACGCTGCCATGTACCATGCCAAGCAGTCAGGCCGCGACCAATATCGTTTCTTTGTCAAAGCCCTCAACGACACAGTGCATGAACGCCTGACGATAGAAAGCGGCTTGAGAAAAGCCCTGGAACGCAAAGAGTTTGAACTGTACTACCAGCCGCAGATTAATCTCATTAGCGGGGAGATGATAGGTGTAGAAGCGCTCATTCGCTGGCATCATCCTGAATTCGGCATGGTGCCGCCCGTCCGTTTCATACCGATTGCCGAAGACAGCGGTCTCATCATCCCGATTGGTGACTGGGTGCTAAATGAAGCCTGCCGTCAGGCTGTGGCCTGGCAGCAGGCCGGATTAACTGAATTAACAATGGCTGTTAATCTGTCCGCAGTGCAATTCCGACGCGGTGACGTCGAAAAAAGCATTAACAATGCACTGCAGGCATCAGGCTTGAACCCTGCCTTGCTGGAACTGGAACTGACTGAATCCATCCTGATTCAGGACACCGAAAAAATGCTGGCCACCGTACAGCGCCTCAAGTCACTCGGGGTAAAGCTGTCGATTGATGATTTTGGCACGGGTTATTCCAGCCTGTCCTATCTGAAGCGCTTCAATGTCGACAAGCTTAAAATTGACCAGTCCTTCATCCGCAACATGGTCAATGACCCCAGCGATGCCGCCATCGTACATGCCATAATTCAGATGGCACGCAGCCTGAATCTGAAAACCATCGCCGAAGGCGTCGAAGAACAAAACATGCTGGAAGCACTGCAATTGCATCAATGTCACGAAGCACAGGGCTATTACTTTGCACGTCCGATGCCTGCAGATGAACTGGCGCGTTATGCCGCAACCAGATAATCCGGCTCAGGACGCCATCCGGTCAGCGGCGCACACTGCTTGCGTCCATCACTTCTATCTGGTTACCGTCGGGGTCTGGAACGTAAATTGACCGGGTCGCATCACGATGTGTGGTGAGCGGACCAAACTGCCCGGCGTTGTCATGCAGGACGCCAATATGTGGCGGATGTTGCGAAGACGTCACCAGTGCCACATTCATATTGGCGAATTTCAACAACGCCCAGGTAGCATCCTGATAAGCCACATCACAGCGAAACTGTTCGCGATACCAGGCCACACTCGCAGCAATGTCACTCACCGGTATGGCCACATGATGGATTTGATCTAATTGTGATTGAGTAGACACTATTGGCTCCCGATGAAGTAATCAATAAAACCACAATAACAACCAATCCATCACAACACAAGTGACACGGCTCAGCATCAGACCAATGGCTCTATTCCCGGCAGCGTCATGAAAGCCTGCTCGCGCAAGGTTTCTACAAAATCCCGATGAAACGCACGTCCGGCGTCACTGTCACGCGCGGCAGTATAAAGCCCGCTCCACAAGCCGCGCTTGGTAATGGGCCGCGCCACAACGTAACCACGCTCCAGATATGACTGAATTGCCCAGGCCGGTAACGCAGCCAAACCCTTGCGACTGGCAACCAGCTGCACAATGGCGATGGTCAATTCAGCATGACGACGCTCAGGTGTAATCCCTGCGGGTTTCAGTACACGACGAACCAGATCAAGCAATCGGTCAGGTGCCGGATACGTAATCAGCACGTCGTTAGCAAAATCTTTAGCAGTTAAGCAAGGCTTGGCAGCCAGCGGATGTGCTGTCGCCATCAATGCCAGCATTTCATATCTGAACAAGGGGTTAAATACTACGCCTTTATGTTTGCCAAGCTCGGACACGATGACCAGATCCGCCTTGTCTTCGCCAAGCAGCGCGATAGGATCGGTGTGAAAACCGCCCACCAGATCCATTTCCACTTCTGGCCAATGGCTACGGTAGGCATCCATCGCCGGCATCAGCCAGTCGTAGCAGGTGTGGCATTCGACAGCGATGCGTAACCGGCCCGGCTGATTGTCTTCCGCCAGCCGCGCCAGATCTCGCTTGGCCGCCTCGATCCTGGGCAGGATTTCTCTAGCCAACGCCAGCAGCAGCTCGCCTGCCGGCGTTAAGCGCAACGGCCGGGCGCGTTCAAACAGGCTCACCCCGTAATGCGCTTCCAGCGCCACCAGTTGATGCGACAGCGCGGACTGCGTGAGGTAGAGCCGTGTCGCAGCCCGGGTAATGCTGCCGCTGTCATTCAGCGCTTCAATCAGACGTAAGTGTTTTAGTGCCAGCATATATGAATAAATTTCATGGTATTTACAAAAACAATTCGTTTGTATCATAAAGCAAGTTGCCGCAAGATGCACGTCATCAATCAACGGAGTAAAAACATGACCACGATACATAGCCTGGGCTTTCCCCGCATCGGCAAAAACCGCGAACTCAAAGTTGCACTGGAACAATACTGGCGCGGCGAAATCGACTCAACCGCACTCGAGGCTACCGGGCGCGAACTGCGCGCGCGCCACTGGCAAACCCAGCAGGCCGCCGGCCTGGATTTTGTCAGCGTGGGCGATTTCGCCTACTACGACCAGATGCTCAATCATATCCAGCTGCTCGGCTGCGAAGCCAGCCGCTTCCATTTCAACGGACAAGAGCCGGAACTCAACCGCTATTTCACCCAGGCACGCGGCGTAGCAAACGAGGCCCCCGCCTGTTGCGGCGGCCACCCGCAGCCGGATCAGGGCACCTGGGCGCTGGAAATGACCAAATGGTTCGATACCAATTACCATTATCTCGTCCCCGAATTTACAGCTGATACGCAATTCAAACTCAACTCCAGCCGCCTGTTCGATGAAGTCGCAGAGGCGCAAGCGCTGGGGTATAAAGTTAAAGTCAGCCTGATCGGGCCTCTCACCTTTCTGTATCTGGGCAAGGAAAAAACCGCTGACTTCGAACGTTTGCATCTGCTCGAACAACTCATCCCGGTCTACGGCGAGATATTGCTCAAACTCAAAACTCTGGGGGTGGAATGGGTACAAATCGACGAGCCCATCCTGTGCCTGGACCTGCCCGCCACGTGGAAAACCGCATTTGAACCGACCTACAACCGTCTCAACGCCGTCGGCATCAAGCTGCTGCTGGCAACCTATTTCGGCGCGCTGGAAGACAATCTGGTATTGGCGTGCAACCTGCCCGTTGCCGGACTGCACATCGATGCAGTGCGGGCGCCGCAACAGATCAGCAATGTCATTGATCGCTTGCCGCATTACAAAGTGTTATCGCTGGGCGTGATTGATGGCCGTAACATCTGGCGTGCCGATCTGGACGCAACCCTGGCGCTGGTTGAGGATGCACGCGCCCGACTCGGTGAGCGGCTGTGGCTCGCACCCTCATGTTCATTGCAGCATGTACCGGTTGATTTATCAGCGGAAACCACAATGGACGCCGAACTGCGCTCCTGGCTGGCATTTGCCGTACAAAAACTGGACGAACTCGGTGCGCTTAAGACGGCACTTGATCAGAATATCATTGCTGCCGAACAGGCCTTTACCGCCTCCCGCATTGCCGCAACCTCGCGTCGCAACAGCCCGCGTGTGCACAATCCTGACGTAGCCACGCGCATAGCCAATTTACCGGCTGATGCCGACCAGCGCCGCTCGCTTTTCAAAATACGCCAGGCGTTACAACGCAGCCGTTTCAAATTGCCGCTATTCCCTACCACCAGCATCGGCTCATTCCCGCAAACCAAAACGATTCGCGCTGTGCGTGCTGCTTACAAACGCCATGAGCTGACCGAAGACGACTATACCAAGGCGATGCAAGCCGAAATTAAATTTGCCGTTAACAAGCAAATCGAACTTGGGCTGGATGTGCTGGTGCATGGCGAAGCCGAGCGCAACGACATGGTCGAATATTTCGGCGAGCAACTGTCAGGATTCGCCTTCACCCAGAATGGCTGGGTGCAAAGCTATGGTTCGCGCTGCGTCAAACCGCCCATCATTTACGGTGACGTATCGCGCCCGCACGCCATGACCGTCACCTGGACCAGCTACGCGCAAAGCCTGACCAGCCTGCCGATGAAAGGCATGCTGACCGGCCCGGTCACTATTCTGCAATGGTCTTTCGTGCGCAATGACCAACCCCGCAGCGCCACGACGCTACAAATTGCGCTGGCCATCCGTGATGAAGTAGTGGATCTGGAACGCGCCCATATCGGCATTATTCAGATTGATGAACCCGCCATACGCGAGGGCCTGCCGCTACGGCGCAGTGACTGGAATGACTACCTGGCATGGGCTGGTCGCGCCTTTCGCATTTCAGCATCCGGTGTCAGCGATGACACCCAGATTCATACGCACATGTGTTACTCGGAATTCAACGACATACTGCCTGCCATCGCCGCCCTGGATGCGGATGTCATTACCATAGAAACGTCGCGATCCGACATGGAACTGCTACGTGGCTTTGGTGATTTCAATTATCCCAATGAAATCGGCCCCGGCGTCTATGACATTCACAGCCCGCGCATACCGACTACAGAAGAAATGGTACGACTGTTGAAAAAAGCTGCCGAGGTGATTCCTGCCGAACATCTCTGGGTCAACCCCGACTGCGGCCTCAAAACCCGCGGCTGGCCAGAGACCGAAGCCGCACTGGCGAACATGGTGGCCGCAGCAAAAGCACTGCGTTAATGCCGCACAAATAAAAAGCCCCGAGGTTTTGCACCTCGGGGCTTTTTATTGCGTGAATAAGGCTTATTGGCCCATACGGCTGCGCATCATGCCGCCACCCATACCACCGCCCATGCCGCCGCTGCCCATACGCGATTGCATTTTGGTTTTCATGCCGGCCATTTTAGTTTGCATATTGGATTGCATCGTATCTTTTTGCGCCTGCTGCTGCTCAGGGGTCATGCTGTTCCAGTTTTCCTGTTTTTGCTGCGCTGTGGCCTGACCTTTTTGCTTGGCAGCCGCAATTGCAGCCTGCTGTTGCGCTGGCGTCAAACTCTGAAATTCTTGCGCACGTGCCTGGGCGCTATCCATGCTCGGATTAACTGTTGCAGTATCTTCGGCGAAGCTCAATTGCGCAGTCATTGCTGTTAGCGCAAGAACAATCAGACTCGTTTTTTTCATTTGCATACTCCTCAATATCAATTCAAAAATAACCACAAAATGAGCGGGTGTCTGTACTGCTGACGGGAGCAGTATGAAACCCATTTGTTATATGAATGTTTCACTCGATCAGAAAAGCGTTACAAAGTGTTACAGCGTTAGTCCCGCAAGCCCAACACATCCTGCATATCATAATCACCGGCCCCGCTACTCGCAAGGAAACGCGCTGCGCGCAAGGCGCCTTGGGCAAAGGTCATGCGACTGGAGGCTTTATGTGTAATCTCGACCCGCTCACCGATACCGGCGAACATCACCGTATGGTCGCCAACGATATCACCGCCACGCACGGTAGCAAAACCTATGGTGGAAGGATCACGCTCACCAGTTACACCTTCACGCCCGTACACAGCACACTCGCTTAAATCACGACCCAGGGCAGCTGCAACCACTTCGCCCATGCGCAATGCAGTGCCGGAAGGTGCATCGACCTTATGCCGATGATGCGCCTCAATGACTTCGATATCATAACCTTCGTTTAGAACTTTGGCAGCTATTTCCAGCAACTTGAATGTCAGATTTACACCCACACTCATATTGGGTGCGAACACCACGCCGATATCCTGACCGGCTTCGGAGATGGCCTGTTTCTGCACGGCGCTGAAACCGGTCGTACCGATAATGATATTGACGCCGAGCTGGCGGCATAGCGCCAGATGCGTCAGTGTACCTTCGGGCCGGGTAAAATCGATCAGCGCATCCGCGCCCGCTAAGGTTGCAGCTATATCGTCACTGACTAGCACATCGCTATCGCCGCCGATTGCAGAAGCAGGACGTCCCAGATAAATACTGCCTGCGCGTTCCAAAGCACCATGCAAAACACAATCCGGCGACTGGCTGACTGCATCGAGCAATACCTGCCCCATGCGTCCGGCACTGCCGGCAATGACAATCTTCAGCGGTGACTTCATACTCATTTACCCACCACTGCCGGTCCTGGCTTGTCCGTTACCGCATCTGTTTTGGCCGGCACAGCTTTATTGACATCAACTGGTTTGTCTTCGCCGAGCAGATTGACCACATGATCCAGCTTGTCGCCATCAAAATACAACACCGCCCGACGTTGCTCGGTAATCTTGCCGTCTTTACGGTAGATATAAATGTAATCCCAACGATTGGCATGGAACACATCGGTCAGCAACGGCGTACCCATCACAAATTTCACCTGCGCCCGCGTCATGCCAGGCTGTAATTTGGCCACCATATCCTGGTCAACAAAATTACCTTGCTGAATATCGATTTTATATGGAGTTAATGATGATGCACTGAGTTTAGGAAATGACGGCAGATGACTGCACCCCATTAATCCTGCTGATAATAACGTCAAAACGATAAGCGTGCGCATAACTGGTATTTGCAAAGTCATGTAAAGCCTCTATGATAGCTTAAATCATTTACAAGAAACACGCCCCATTATGAGCGCACCATCGGATTTGAAAAATATAGGCTTAAAAGCCACCCTGCCACGCTTAAAAGTGCTGGAACTGTTCGAAAAAAGTGAGAAACGCCACCTCACCGCTGAAGACATTTACCGCATGCTTATCTCCGAAGAGATCGATATCGGCCTGGCCACGGTATACCGTGTATTAACCCAGTTCGAACAGGCAGGCTTGCTGATCCGCCATCATTTTGACAGCGACAAGGCCGTCTACGAGCTGAATGCAGGCGAGCATCACGATCACCTGGTATGCCTGCAATGCGGGCTCGTTGAAGAATTCTTTGACGAAGAAATCGAACGACGCCAGAAAAAAATAGCTACCGAGCGCGGCTTTACTATTCATGACCATTCACTGCACTTGTATGTAGATTGCATTAAAGAGCCCTGCCCGCATCGCATACGCAAATAATTACTGAACATTCCAGACGTTAACGATTTTATGGATATATACGGCATTCCCAATTGCAGCACCGTTAAAAAAGCACGCACCTGGCTGGAACAGCACAACATCGTTTACCAGTTTCATGATTTCAAAAAAACCGGCGTCACCACCGAACAACTCAGCGCATGGGCGCAACACACCGGCTGGGAAAAGTTGCTCAACCGCCAAGGCATGACCTGGCGCCAGCTCAGTGACGAGACTAAAGCCAGCATCACCACACCGGCTGCAGCCTTTGCATTGATGGCTGAAAAAACCAGTGTGATTAAACGCCCCATCCTGATTCATCAAGGGCAGATACTAGTCGGCTTCAACGAAGCTGAGTACACTGCCGCCCTCACGTAACCGATAGAAACCGACATGACCGACACACTCGCACTTACCCAAGAACTCATCTCCCGCCAATCCAACACGCCGGATGATGCCGGTTGCCAAGCCCTGATGCAAGCACGTCTGGAACCGCTGGGCTTTCATTTCGAATACATCAACTCCAATGGCGTCAGCAACGTGTGGGCCAGACGCGGCGACAGTGCACCGCTAGTCTGTTTTGCCGGCCATACCGACGTGGTGCCGACCGGCCCGCTGGATAAATGGCATTCTGATCCGTTCACGCCTACCATACGCGACGGCCAGTTGTATGGCCGCGGCGCGGCTGACATGAAAGCATCGCTGGCCGCATTTGTTACTTCGATTGAAGGTTTCGTCGCCCGGCACCCGGATCATAAAGGCTCCATCGCGTTGCTTATCACCTCTGACGAGGAAGGCATTGCCACCGACGGCACCGTCAAAGTAGTGGAAACGCTGGCCGCTCGCGGTGAAAAAATCGACTGCTGCATTGTCGGCGAACCTACTTGCGTGGACAAATTAGGCGATACCATTAAAAATGGCCGCCGCGGCTCTTTATCCGGACGCCTGACGGTCAAAGGCATACAAGGCCATATTGCCTATCCGCACCTGATTCGCAATCCCATCCATCAGGCCGCTCCCGCCATTGCCGAACTGGCTGCCACGGTATGGGATCAGGGTAATGAATATTTCCCGCCGACCAGTTGGCAGATTTCCAACATCCATGGCGGCACGGGTGCTACCAATGTGGTGCCAGGCACGGTCGAAATCCGTTTCAACTTCCGCCACTCCACCGCCAGCACCAAGGACAGCCTCAAGCAGCGCGTCCACGCCATACTGGACAAACATGGCCTGGAATATGATCTGGACTGGGAAGAATCCGGCAAACCTTACCTGACCCCGCGCGGCAGCCTGGTGGCCGCCATCAGCGCCGCAATCAAACAGGAAACCGGGATAGACACCGAACTCTCCACCACCGGCGGCACTTCCGATGGTCGCTTTATTGCTGACATCGCCGAACAGGTCGTCGAGTTCGGCCCGCTCAACGCCAGCATCCACAAGCTCAACGAACATGTTGCCGTGGCTGACCTGGAGCCGTTACGTGCCATTTACCAAATCACTTTGGAGCACTTACTCGCAAAATGACTACTAACTACTTTCTGGATACCGATGCGCTGATTACCGTACGCGACTGGCTGCGTTTCGGCATCAGCCGCATGAATCAGGCGCAGCTCCACTTCGGTCACGGCACCACCAATGCACTGGATGAAGCCGCTTACCTGATCCTGCATACCCTGCACTTACCCATCGACAATCTGGAACCGTTTCTGGATGCGTGCCTGACCGAGGTAGAACGCGAAGACATCCGCGAAGTATTCGAGCGCCGCGTTAATCAGCGCGTACCGGCGGCATATATTACCCACGAAGCATGGCTGGGTGATTTAAGTTTTTATGTGGATGAACGCGTCCTGATTCCGCGCTCATTCATTGCGCAACTGTTACGCGAGCGGCTGGTGCCCTGGGTAGCCGACCCGGAATGCGTCACCAGCGCGCTGGATATGTGTACCGGCTCGGGTTGTCTGGCCATCATGCTGGCCGAAGCCTTCCCTAACGCGGATGTCGATGCGGTCGATCTGTCGCCTGACGCATTGGAAGTGGCCGAGCGCAATGTCGAAGAATACGGTCTGAACGACCAGATCAATCTGATCCAGTCCGATCTGTTTACCCAACTGGGCGAACAGCAGTACGACGTCATCATCACCAACCCGCCCTACGTTAACGCGCCGAGCATGGCCGAACTACCGCCCGAATACCAGGCAGAACCGGAGCTCGCGCTCGCCAGCGGTGAAGATGGCCTGGATCACATCCGCACCATTCTCAAGCATGCTGCCGAACACCTCTACCCAAAAGGCATACTTGTCGCCGAAATCGGCCACAACCGCGACGAACTTGAAGCAGAATTTCCACACCTGCCGTTTACCTGGCTGGAAACCGACGGAAGCGATGAGTTTGTCTTCATCCTCAGCAAGGAACAGTTGAATATACGCTAAGCCCGGCTCAACAGCTTAGGGACTTAAGCCGCACCCGGCTTTTTCTGTGAATCGCAGTAATACGTGACACGGGCACGCGGGTTGAGGTATTGATGCACTTCCCGCGGCAACTCATTCGGACGCAGACTTTTATTAATTTTCAGGTCTGCTTCCGTAGCCAGGCTCACCACGATTGCCTCATCCTTGGGAATATCGGCATCATAAATCAGCACGTCGGGGCGCAACGGGTTACCGGGATTAACCGACAACACCAATCCCAGCATATCATTGGAAATCTGCACGATACTGCCCGGCGGATACACACCCAGGCAGTGAATGAAAGCCTTGAGCATCACATCATCGAACTGGGCACGCCGGTGGGCGAACATGCGTGACAGCGCCTCAGAGGGGGTCAGCGCATTGGCCGCATTGGTCGGGTTGCATAGATTATCGTAGGTATTCACTATAGCCAGCAAGCGCGCCAGGGGGGAAATCTTGTCCCCCACCAGTCGCCGCGGATAACCGCTACCATCCACATATTCATGGTGCTGGAGAATAATCGCCAACGCTGCATTAGACAGCCCGACTTTCTTGGCAAAAGCGGCGCCAACATCACAATGCTGCTCAACAATCGCCTGCTCCGGTCTGGTCAGCGGCTCTATCTTTGCCAGTATCTTGTGCGGAATCTCACTCTTGCCAATGTCATGCAGCATCGCCCCCATGCCCAGCTCGTGCATCTGTTCGCCATTCAAGCCCAACGCCTGTGCCAGCATCAGCGAGAGCACAGTGACATTCAGCGAATGGAAATACACATCATCCCCGAGTTTGTCGCTCATGGCATGAATCAGCACATCACCTTCATCCAGTATGCTTTTAACCATCTTGTTAACCAGCGCATCGGTTGCGGCGAAAGCTTCCTGAGGGCGGGCATGAATATTACGGGTAATATTCCTGACAGCTTCGGCCGCACGCATGAACTCATGCTCCACCCGGGTGATTTCGTTTCTGATATGTTTTAGCTGATCAATTCTGGCTTTTTTTGCGGCCATCAACTCGAGATCTGCAGCGGCTGCAGCGGACGGCGTCTCCACCACAACCACTGTATTCGCAGCAACCGGGAGCGGCTCACTGTCACTTTTGGGCTGCTCATAGCGGATCTGCGCCAACCTGAGCTTGCGTATGGTGTCTATCTGTTCCTGATTTTTGATCTTGAAACTGCTAAAAACGAAGGGATGATCCATCCAGCCCAGATCGAGATGAATATAGAGACCAACGCATAGTTGTTCGGGGGTGATATAGTCGAAACCGGCTGGCATAACGCTCTCTATAGATCCTGGCGATAACCAAAATGAGTGGGATGATCATTAATATTAAGAATAGCCTGACCATGTTACGGCAACTACCACCCCATCGGCAATAGGGTTACCCAGTCAGGCTAAAAGCGTTAACAATTTCAGAACAGGAACAGATTACAAATCACCATTTGCACCCGCATTAACGATTTCCACCAGGCCATTACGCACCGTGGTGATTTTCTGTTCCAGCGCCGGTGTCATTTTAGTGGTTTTAGCTAATTCCTTGACATCCATATCCATCATCACCAGCCAGGCCTGACCGGTTTTGTCTTCAATCAGGGCAATACGGCACGGCAAAAATACGGCGAAGTCCACATTCATATCGACCAGATCCTTGGCCGTCAACGCATCACAAAACTGATAAATTGCCATGCGCCGCTGTTTGCCGCCTATCATTGCCTCAACCTGATTGGACAAGGGCAGCTCTGCCACCAGTTTGATGTTGAGGGCATTGGCACGCAATTTCATGGATTCGACTGCATCATCCATGCTCACCCCCTTGGCCAGCGGCACTTTGTACACACCAGGCATCGCAGAAGACGTCACCGCAACAGGTTTGGCTGTCGATTCGGCGGCATGCGCCGAGGGCATCAACATTGCAAAACCGAATACTGCCGAGCCTATCAGGCTATTTATCGTGCGTTTCATGGGTTTCTCCTTAGAAAATGAACCGGAATTGCGGTAAAATTAGCATAATTCAATTTTAACGGGCATGGTAACTATGAACCCCCATAATTTGTTCAGCACCCTTACCGAATTCAACTTGGGCAACGGCACACGCGGACGTATGTATTCACTACCCGCGCTCGAAGCTGCCGGCATCGGCAAAATTTCCCGCCTGCCAGTTTCCATCCGCATCGTACTTGAAGCCATCTTACGCCATTGTGATGGCAAAAAGGTGACAGAACAGCATATCCGCGAACTGGCCAACTGGCAAGCAAACGGCAAGCGCACCGAAGAAATACCATTTGTGGTCGCCCGCATTCTGTTGCAGGACTTTACCGGCGTGCCGCTGCTGGCTGACCTTGCCGCCATGCGCTCGGCTACTGCCAAAACCGGCAAAAACCCAAAACTGATCGAACCATTAGTGCCGGTGGATATGGTCGTCGACCACTCAGTGCAAGTTGACGTATTCAACCAGCCAGATGCTTTGCAACAAAACATGGAGCTGGAATTCATCCGCAACCGCGAGCGTTACCAGTTCCTGAAATGGGGCATGCAGGCGTTTGACACCTTCAAGGTCGTGCCACCCGGCATCGGTATCGTGCATCAGGTCAACCTCGAATACCTGGCGCGCGGCGTCATGGAAAAGAACGGTGTGTACTACCCAGACACACTGGTCGGCACCGACTCCCACACCACCATGATTAACGGCCTCGGCATCGTCGCCTGGGGCGTAGGAGGTATTGAGGCGGAAGCCGGCATGCTTGGCCAGCCGGTGTACTTCCTTACCCCTGATGTGGTCGGTGTGCACCTCAAGGGAAAAATCCGCGAAGGCATCACCGCCACCGACGTGGTACTGACTATTACTGAAATGCTGCGCAGTGCCAAGGTTGTCGGCAAATTCGTCGAGTTTTTCGGCGAAGGTGCTGCTGCACTGTCCCTGCCTGACCGTGCGACCATTGCCAACATGGCACCTGAATATGGCGCAACCATGGGTTTCTTCCCGGTGGATGAAGCCACTTGCGCCTACTACGCTGCCACTGGCCGCAGTGCCGAGCAGGTCGACACCATCCGTAACTATTTCCAGGCACAAGGCTTGTTCGGCATACCTGCAGCCGGTGATTGCGATTACTCGCAAGTACTGGAACTGGATTTGAACAGCATCGTACCTTCCGTGGCCGGCCCGCGCCGCCCGCAAGATCGTATTAACCTTGATCACGTCAAAACCAAATTTGCCGAACTGTTCGCCAAGCCAGTCAACGAAGGTGGCTATGGCAAGGATGCCGCCGCCCTGACCCAGCGCGTGCCCTACGATTCAGCCACTCTGGGGCATGGCGACGTAGTCATTGCCGCGATCACCTCCTGCACCAACACCTCCAACCCCAGCGTGATGCTGGCAGCTGGTTTGCTGGCGAAAAAAGCCGTCGCCAAGGGCCTCACCGTACCCGCTCACGTCAAGACCTCATTAGGCCCTGGCTCCCGCGTCGTCACCGAATACCTCAAGGCGGCCGGTTTATTCGATGCGCTGGGTGACGTCGGCTTCAAGCTGGTCGGCTACGGCTGCACCACCTGCATCGGCAACTCCGGCCCATTGCCAGCCGCCATCGAATCCGCCATAGTCGGTCACGATCTGGTCGCGGCGTCGGTATTGTCCGGCAACCGCAACTTCGAAGCGCGCGTGCATCAGAACGTCAAGGCCAATTTCCTGATGAGCCCGCCGCTGGTGGTCGCGTATGCGCTGGCAGGAACGATGAATAAGGACCTCAGCACCGAACCTGTCGGTACCGGCACAGACGGCCAGCCGGTATACCTGAAAGACATCTGGCCTACTCTGGATGAAGTCGCTGCGGTCATGGGCACCGCCACCAATCCGGAAACTTACCGCGCCCTGTATGCCGACTTTACTGCTAATAATCCATTGTGGGCAGCGGTTCCTGCACCAGTTGGCAGCGTGTATGACTGGGATGACGCTTCCACTTACATCCAGCAACCACCGTTCTTTGACGGTGCCGCCGGTGACAGCGGCGTGATTCATGGTGCCCGTGCACTGGCAGTATTTGGCGACTCGGTGACCACCGACCACATCAGCCCGGCCGGTTCCATCAAGCCTAGCTCGCCGGCAGGTAAATTCCTGCTTGAGCATGGCGTGGACAAAGCCGACTTCAATAGCTATGGCGCCCGCCGCGGCAACCATGAGGTGATGATGCGCGGCACCTTTGCCAACGTGCGCATCAAGAACCTGATGATACCGGGTAGCGAAGGCGGCATTACCCGCCATCAGCCGGATGGCGAAGAAATGGCGATTTATGATGCCGCCATGCGCTACCAGACTGTCGCAACACCGCTGATGATTTTTGCTGGCGAAGAATACGGTACTGGCTCTTCACGTGACTGGGCAGCCAAAGGCACCAAACTGCTTGGTGTCAAAGCGGTTATCGCCAAGAGCTTCGAGCGCATCCACCGCGCCAACCTGGTGGGCATGGGCGTGTTGCCATGCCAGTTCAAGGACGGCATAGGTGCCGACACCCTGCAACTGGATGGTACCGAAACATTCGACCTGCTCGGCCTGGAAAACGGCATCACCCCGCAACAGGATGTACAGTTGGTCATTCACCGCGCTAATGGCACCAAGGATAACGTTGCCGTCAAACTGCGTATTGATACCCCTATCGAGGTGGATTACTACCAGAGCGGCGGCATACTGCCCTTCGTGCTGGCTCAACTGCTAGGGAGCTGAAATCATGTCCGACCTTAACGATCCTCGCGTATTCTTTGCCGCAGAACGCACCCTGCTGGCATGGAACCGTACCAGTCTGACACTGATGGCGTTCGGCTTCGTGGTCGAACGTTTCGGACTGTTCCTGCATATGCTCGCGCCCAAAGTGCCACAAAATTTTGAACGCGGCGTTTCGTTCTGGGTGGGGATGGGTTTTATCACTCTCGGCAGCGCTGTGGCAATACTGGCAGTCCTGCAATATCGCGGCGTATTGCGCACACTGAAGCCCATAGAAATACCTGATGGCTACTGGGTCAATACCGCTGCTGTCACTACCCTGATTCTGGCGGCTCTCGGCATCGCATTGTCAGTCTATTTAATGACTGGCCTTAAATAATTCCACCAAGCAAACTAAAACATGTCCCGTAAAATCCTCGTCACCTCCGCTCTCCCTTACGCCAACGGCGCCATCCACCTTGGCCATCTGGTCGAATACATCCAGACCGACATCTGGGTGCGCTTCCAGAAAATGCAGGGGCACGAATGCTACTACGTGTGCGCTGATGACACCCACGGTACGCCGATCATGCTGCGTGCCGAAAAAGAAGGCATCACCCCGGAAGCCCTGATTGACCGCGTCCACGGCGAACACTTGCGCGACTTCACCGGTTTCCATGTCAATTTCGACAGCTATCACTCGACCAATTCCACCGAAAATCGCGAACTTGCCAGCCAGGTTTACCTCAACCTGCGCGATGCGCAGCTGATCGAGCGCAAAACCATCGAGCAGTATTACGACACTACCAAGGAAATGTTCCTGCCCGACCGTTTCATCAAGGGTCAATGCCCGAAATGCGGCGCGCAGGACCAATACGGCGACAACTGCGAAGTATGCGGCGCAACTTACTCGCCGACCGACCTGATCAACCCGGTTTCCGCCGTGTCCGGCACGCCGCCGGTACGCCGCGAATCTGAACACTACTTCTTCAAGCTCGGCGACTGCGCCAACTTCCTGCGCGAATGGACCCGTTCCGGCGCGCTACAGAACGAAGCCGCCAACAAGCTCGACGAATGGTTCTCCGCCGGCCTGCAGAACTGGGACATCTCGCGCGACGCACCGTATTTCGGCTTTGAAATCCCGGACGCGCCGGGCAAATATTTCTATGTGTGGCTGGATGCGCCTATCGGCTACATGGCCAGCTTCAAGCATCTCGCCGCCAGCAAGCAGCTCGATTTTGATGCCTGGTGGAAACCGGATACCAACACTGAGCTCTACCATTTCATCGGCAAGGACATCCTCTACTTCCACGCGCTGTTCTGGCCGGCCATGCTCAAGAACGCAGGCTACCGCACACCGAGCGGTATCTTCGCGCACGGCTTTCTCACCGTCAATGGCGCGAAAATGTCTAAATCGCGCGGCACTTTCATCACCGCCGAAAGCTACCTCGACAGCGGCATGAACCCGGAATGGCTGCGCTACTACTTTGCCGCCAAGATCAACGGCAGCATGGAAGACCTTGATCTCAGCCTCACCGATTTCGTCGCCCGCGTTAACAGCGATCTGGTTGGCAAGTACGTCAATATCGCCAGCCGCACTGCAGGTTTCATCGCCAAGCGCTTTGATGGCAAGCTGGCGGATACCCTGCCGACTTCCGAACTGCTCAACGAAGTACAGCACAGCGCCACCCTGATTGCCGAGTGCTATGAGAGTCGCGATTTTGGCCGTGCCTTGCGCGAGATCATGCATCTCACCGACAAGGCCAACCAGTACGTCAACGACAACAAGCCGTGGGAAATCGCCAAACAGGGCGGCGAAGATGCCCTGCTGCACGAGATATGCAGCGTCAGCATCAACCTGTTCCGCCTGCTCACGCTCTACCTCAAGCCGGTGCTGCCGAAGCTGGCCGCCGATGTCGAACAATTCCTCAATATCCCGGCCATGGTCTGGGCTGATGCCAATACATTGCTGGCCAAGCACAGCATCAACACCTACAACCACCTGATGACACGCGTCGATCAGAAGCAGATTGATGCCATGATCGCCGCCAACATCACTGAATCTGCACCCGCCATTCCGGAGATGAAACCTGCCATGACTATCGCCCCTATCAGTGAAACCATCAGCATCGATGACTTCACTAAAATTGACTTGCGCGTCGCCAAAATCGTCAACGCCGAACACGTTGAAGGCGCTGACAAACTGATCCGCCTGACACTGGATATCGGCGAAGGCACCACCCGCAATGTCTTCGCTGGCATCAAATCCGCCTACGACCCTGCCACACTGATTGGTCGCATGACAGTGATGGTTGCGAATCTGGCACCCCGCAAAATGAAGTTCGGCTTGTCTGAAGGCATGGTACTCGCCGCTTCCGGCGACACCCCGGGCTTATACATCCTCAGCCCGGACGATGGCGCAACACCGGGCATGCGGGTTAAATAGCAGTATCATTGTCCACGAAAGGCACGAAAAGCACGAAAATAAAAGCCCGCTCATAGGCTATTATGAGACCTTTGCACGATGTAGCGAGCGCAGTAATCGTGCAAAGGTCTCATTATAGAAAGTACCGTCAAACTTTTTCGCGTCATTCGTGTCTTTCGTGGACATAAAATTATATTTCCAAATACATGATAGCTATCAAAATCCGTCCCGCTTACTGGCTGTTAGTTATACTGCTGCTCGCCTTAACCGGCTGCAGCAACCTCATGCAGCAACCGGAAGTCATTACCCAGCCTGTTGTCCGCCCTGCACCTAAGATTGCACTCGTCCTGGGTGGTGGCGGTACGCGTGGGTTTGCCCACATTGGCGTCATCAAATACCTGGAAACCCAGGGTATCGTACCGGACATCATCGTCGGCACTAGCGCCGGTTCCGTGGTGGGTTCACTGTATGCTTATGGCTACAATGGCTTTGAAATACAGAAACTGGCCATCCAGATGGAAGAGCAGTCCGTCATCGACTGGGCCTGGCCGGATCGCGGCATATTCAAAGGCGATGCATTGCAGAAATTCATCAACACCGCCGTAAAACAATCACCCATAGAAAAGCTAAAGCGCCCCTTTGCTGCAGTTGCCACCGACCTGAGCAGTGGTGAAGTCATGGTATTCCGCACCGGCAATACCGGCCAGGCAGTACGTGCCTCCAGTGCAGTGCCCGGCGTGTTCCAGCCGGTGACCATCGCTGGCCGCAGTTATGTTGATGGCGGTCTGGTGCGTCCGGTTCCGGTCAGCGAAGCGCGTGCCCTTGGCGCCGATTTCGTGATTGCTGTCGACATTTCCAACAAGCCCAAGAGCAATACCACTGCCAGCACGCTGGATGTGCTGATGCAGACCTTTGACATCATGAGCCAGACGATCAATCGCTATGAACTGCCCAAAGCCGACATCGTCATCCGTCCGCGCACCCAGGATATCGACGTCAGCAATCTGGATGGTCGCCATATCGCCGTACTGGAAGGCGAAAAAGCGGCCGCGGCTATCATGCCCGAGTTAAAAGCCAAGCTGGAAAAACTGCGTAAAGGACGCTGATGAGCACCACTATAATTGCGCCCACCTTCTCCACACCTGATCAACTTGTGCACAAATTGCGCACGCATGGCTACGCCACACTGGGACCCTCCGGTGTTTGCGAACTGGGGCATTGCGAGTTAAGCGCACTGGAAGCGGTCAAGCCAAGCTGGAATGATCTGCCGGTCGATCTGTTTCTGCGTGACGGAGGCCACTACCGGCGGCGCAGACATAGCAGCTTCATCATAAATGATGCAACAGTCACCCAAACCCCGCATCGCCCGCACTGGCAGCCACTGGAATACAACGCATTGCATGGCGGCATGCAGCGCCTGTTTGAACCGATTGCACCAGCCACCATCCGCCAGCCGGTATGGTCGCAACTGTTGCAGGCCATCGGCAACGTCTGTTCCGGCATCAAAGGTGAACAACCGTGGTATGTAGAAGCACATCAGTTCCGCATCGACACCACCAACGGTATCGGCCGGCCTACCCCGGAAGGCGCCCACCGTGACGGTGTCGACTTCGTGGCAATCCTGCTGATCGCCCGTGAGCATGTCAAAGGGGGTGAAAGCCGGGTGTTTGAAGCCGCTAGTTCCAATGGCCAACGCTTCACGCTGATGGCGCCTTGGACCTTGCTCCTGCTCGATGACGAACGCGTTATCCACGAATCCACCCCTATCCAGCCCACGGCTGACAGTGGCTACCGCGACACACTGGTACTGACCTATCGCGCCGGCGGGTTTCAGGAGCAGACTGGCTGATTGCAGCTATTGCCGCGTATGCTTGTTGTCGTCCCAGTCATTCCACTCCACCTGACTCACTGCCAGATACTGATTAACCGCCTGGCCGACAGTAGGAAAGAAACTCTCTACACCGAACTTGTTAAATAAGCCGTAATGCTTGAGCTGGTCTTTCACCGGCCCTTTCATTTCGGCGAAACAGAGCTCGATATCCGCCTGAGCCAATACCTTATCCAGATCAGCCAGCATATCCGCGGCAGTGGTATCGACATCGGTAACCGGTTCTGCCGCCACCACCACCCAGCGGGTTGGCGTAGGCGCATTCACCACCGCCAGCAATACATGCTCGCGAAATATCTCCGCATTCGCAAAAAATAACGGCGCATCCCAGCGAAACAACACCAGACCGGGAATCTGCCGGCCTTCCGGATGCCGTGACATATCATGGTAACCTTTCATGCCGTCAACCCGCCCCAGCACCGCATCATAAGGCCGCCAGGCTCGCCAAATGAAAGCCAGCAGCGCCATACCCACCGCAAGAAAAATGCCCTGAATCACGCCCAGCGACACCACCCCGAAGAAACACACCAGAAACAGTGCAAATTCACTGCGACGCAAACGATACAAATGCAGCACACCAGCAATCTCAAACAAACCAAAACAGGCATATATCACCACGGCCCCCAGTGCTGCATACGGCAAATTACGCAGCAACATCGGTGCATAAATCAGTAGCAGAGCAATGCATAAAGCTCCCACCAGCCCTGCAACCTGGGTCTTTGCCCCGGCGGACTCGGCCACAGGGGTACGTGACGAACTACTGGTAACCGGGAAGCCATGGAACAGACCGCTAGCAATGTTGGCAACACCCAGCGCAATCAGCTCCTGATTACCATTCACTTCGTAGTTACCACGCATGGCATAGGTACGTGACAGCACGCTCAGATCGGCAAAAGACACGACCGCGATGGCGAACGCGCCGGACAACAAACTATTGAATTCTGCCAAAGAAATACTGCTGAAGCGGAAAGCTGGCAAGCCTTGCGGCAACACGCCAATCACCGCTATGCCTGACTGCGTGGCAAGATCAAAATACCCCACCAGCAGCGTTGCGCCGATGACCGCGACCAACACCCCAGGCACTTTGGGCAGCCAGCGCCTGCACGCCAGCATAATCATCAGGCTGGCCAGCCCGATTGACAGCGCAACCCCGTTCGTCAGACCTTGCTGCAAACCTTGCGCCAGGCTGTAAGCAACCTGAAAAAAACTATCGCCCGTTACCGAAAAACCGAACACTTTTGACAACTGCCCGACCACTACCGTCAGCGCAATACCGTTCAGGTAACCATAACGAACCGGTTTGGAAATAAGTTCAGTGACAAAGCCAAAACGGCTGAAACCGGCAACCAGACATAAAGTGCCGGATATCACCGCAAGCATCCCTGCCAGTAACACCACACGCTCCGGATTACCCGCTGCCAATGGCAGTATAGTGGCAGCAATCAGCGCAGCCAGTGCCGAATCAGGCCCCAACACCAGAATACGACTAGGGCCGAATACCGCGTAAGCCACCAGTGGGGCTATGGTTGCATACAAGCCGTAAATAGCCGGCAAGCCGGAGGCAACCGCATACCCCATACCGACAGGCACCAGTATCGCAGTGAGTACCAGACCAGCAAGGATGTCCTGGCTAAGCCAAGCCAACCGGTAGCTGCGCAGTATGGCCAGGCCAGGAACCCAGCGCGCCACCCCGCTGGGCTGCACTTCGTGAAAAAGGGGATTAACTTGTGGAACAGGCTCGGTCATGGCTACGCACCGCTAGGTAAGGACAATCCGAAATGACGTGCATTACCTGCCGCTTCTACCCTCTAGCATACACCTGTCATCTTCATCACATCCAGCCCCCACTTTGCAGCATCTTCCACGCTTTCGATCACATCCTGCGAGCGTGACATATCGATCAACTCCATCTTAATCGGCACATTGGAGCGGCTAGAAAAGAACACCTTGACAATAGGCTTCAACAAACTCTGACTGGACTGATCAGTGACCACAGCCAGTCTGCCTGATTTGAGTTTCAGCAGGGTACCCACCGGATAGATACCCACGGTTTTGACAAATGCTTTGAACACCACGGCATCAAAATGACCCGCCTGCCATTCAGCCATTTTGCGTAGCGCATCGGCTGGTGCCCAGCCTGCCTTGTAACACCGGTTGGAGGTAATGGCATCATATACGTCACACACGGCGCCCATTCGGGCGTGCAGGCTGAGCGCATCACCCGACAGTTTATCGGGGTAGCCTGTGCCATCCACCCGTTCATGGTGATGCAGACAGACATCCAAAGCGACATCATCCACGCCAAACGATTCCTTCAGCATCTCCCAGCCACGCACAGGATGACTCTTTACCACGTCAAATTCCTGCTCCGTCAGCCGCCCAGGTTTATTCAGCACCTCATCCGGCACCGCCATTTTGCCGACGTCATGCAACAGGCCGGCCATGCCCAATGATTTAAGCAACGCACCTTCTATGCCCATCTGTTTACCCAGCGCAATCATCAATGCACAGACAGCTACCGAATGCAGATAAGTGTAATCGTCTTTATTCTTCAGCTTGGCCAGGCTCAGCAATGCCCCGGGATTACGCGATACCGACTGGTTAATTTCATCGACCAGGGTGGACATTTCCCCGATAGGTAAGGCCTTGCCCATGCGCGCTTCTTCAAACATGGACATAACAGCATGCTTGGCCTTACTTTGCAGTTTCTTGGCGCGTTCCAGCTCCTGCTCCAACGACACACGCTCTTCCACTTTCGGAGTGATGTCTGCTGCCTGCTGCAGCACTTCCTGCACCCTTTCGGCGACTTCGGCAGACAACTCTTCGGCTTGTTCAACTACATCCAGGCCCTTGGCGATATTTATCCATACCTCGCGAATAGCACTCTGCTGCAGCGCAACGATGTCCTTGTTGTCGTCAAGCTTAAAAGAGGATTTCCAGAAAGGATGATCCATCCATTTGCCGCAGAGTTCCTCGATATACATGCCGAGCCTGAGATCATGGACACTGATTTTTTTTCGCATAACAGCACCCTTCCAGCATAAACTTTAATAATTTTTATTTTTCATAGACTTACGCGTAGTGAAAAACCTCACTACATAAAGACAGCTTATTATCAGACCATTATTCTTCTGTTTGAATCTTATACCCAATTGATGCAACATCAGAAAACGTTTACAAATATTTACAATCGCATCTAGCTCGATCTTAATACAACTAAACTCAGCCGTGTTCCCCACGCCAATGCTCAAGCTTGATCTGCAACCGCGTCTGCCCGTTGTAATGATTCAATTCAGGTTGATAGACCGCGTGAATGATGGGGGGTAACGATTCGGTACGATTAAACAGTATGCTGTCAAAACGTTGCCCATTGCTCTCCAGTTGCAATTTCAGATGCTTGTCTTTGAGTATGCGCTGCTGCGTCACCCGAAACTCGCCATCGAAACTGGGCGCGGGAAAGCCCTGCCCCCACACCTGTGCATTAATCACTTGTGCCAATTCAACATTCAACTCTGTAGTCGCCAGACTGCCATCGGTCGGTATCGTTCGCGCCAGATCAGACGGGCTTAACAAGCCTTGCACAACCTGTTCAAACAGTTCAGCAAATTGTGCAAAATCTGCTTCACGGATAGACAGGCCAGCAGCGGCAGCATGCCCGCCGAATTTCAGGATCAGATCCGGCGCCCGTTTGGATACGATATCCAGTGCATCGCGCAGATGCAAGGCGGCGATAGAACGGCCAGAGCCTTTGATTTCGCCACTATTACCACGTGCGAAACAGATCACCGGGCGATGAAATTTATCCTTAAGCCGCGAAGCGAGTATGCCGATCACACCCTGATGCCAGTCTGGATCGAACATGGCGAGGCTATAACTCTCGGTGGTGGTGATATGTTCCAGAGTGGCCATGGCTTGCGCCTGCATATCAGCCTCAATGGTGCGCCGTTCAACATTCAGCGCATGCAGTCGCTGCGCCATCACTTCCGCAGCGGTATCGTCCTCGCTGAGCAAGCACGCGATACCCAGCGACATATCTTCCAGCCGGCCGGCCGCATTCAGCCGCGGGCCAATCATGAAGCCAAGATCAGCTGCATTAGCGGCAGTGATATGCCGTGCCGCAGCGTTGAACAATGCCCGTATGCCAGCGCAGGCACGCCCCTGCCGCATACGGCGCAAACCTTGCTCGACCAGTATGCGGTTATTGTCATCCAGCCTGACCACATCAGCGACGGTGCCCAGCGCTACGATGTCCAGCAGTTGTGCCAGATTCGGTGCGGCTTTTTCCTTAAATGCCCCTCGTGTCTGTAACTCGGCGCGCAGCGCCAGCAGCACGTAAAACATCACGCCGACTCCGGCCAGATTTTTACTCGGGAACGGGCAGCCCGGCTGATTGGGATTAACGATCAATGCATCCGGCAGGCTGTCACCAGGCAGATGGTGATCCGTGATCAGCACTTCGATACCCAGTGCTTGCGCAGCTTGCACTCCGGCAATGCTGGCAATGCCGTTATCCACGGTAACGATGATGTCCGGCTGCTGCTGTGCCGCAAGCTGGACGATTTCCGGCGTCAGTCCGTAGCCGTATTCAAACCGGTTAGGCACCAGAAAATCAACAGTCAGGCCCAGCAGCCGCAAACCACGCACAGCGACAGTACAAGCAGTTGCGCCATCTGCATCATAATCGGCCACTACCAATATGCGTTGCTGGCTGGCAATCGCATCAGCCAGCCGCGCCGCCATCGCCTGTATATTTTTCAGAGTGCTGAAATGCAGTAAACCAGCCAGCTCGGTATCCAGTTGCGCTGCCTGCGCTATGCCGCGTGCAGCATAGACTCGAGCCAATATCGGATGCACCCCTGCTGCAGCCAGCTGTTGCGCATGTTCAGCGGAAAATTCACGTGCAGTAATACTTGCTTCGCTCATTCGACCACGCGCACATCGGTCACAAAGTATTCAGTTTCGGCAAAGCAGGTGGAGGGCACGCCTTTGTGCTGTTCGTAATCCAGGCTGACACGTTTGCCCAGATTTTTATTGATCTTGTCAGCAACAGCGTCATCAATCACGGTAAAATTGAATTTTTCACTCAGCGTACCGGGCATGGAAACCATCGCCAATTCGCCTTCCCAGGTTTTGCAGATCCAGCCTTTTTTGGAAAACTTCTGCACATAGCCTGCACGCTCGCCGGACGAATATGACCAATGCAGTGCCACCCAGGTGTAAGCTGCAAACAGCACCACTGGAACGATGACCAAACCGGCAACCCAGCGCCCTAAAACTCGACGTTGTATCATTATCTATCCCTGAAATCATTAACGATTGCATTCTAACTCAAAAATGTCCCTGAACTCGCTCACTACCCTAGATCTTATCCGCCATGGCGAACCTGTTGGCGGCCGTAAATATCGTGGCCAAATTGATGACCCGTTGTCGGAAAAAGGCTGGGCGCAAATGCAACGCGCCGTTGGCAGTTTTGATCAATGGCAGCACATCATCAGCTCGCCGTTATCCCGCTGCCGCGAATTCGCCCAGCAACTCTCGCAACAGCACACTGTCCCGCTGAGCCTTGAGCCGCGCCTGCAGGAAGTCGGCTTTGGTGCGTGGGAAGGACAGACCTCAGCCGAGATCAGCGCCAATGATCCCGATCTGATATTCAAATTCAAACGTGACCCGATCATTTACCGGCCTCAAGGAGCAGAGCCCGTCGCGGATTTTTACCAACGCGTCAGTCAGGCATGGGATGAAATAGCGACCGCGCATGACGGGCAGCATGTCCTTATCGTCTGCCACGCCGGGGTGATCCGCATGATACTGGCGCACATACTGGGGATGCCGCCAGCCAATGCCTACCGCATCCAGGTTGGTAGCGCCGCCGTATCCCGTATCACCGTAGAAAAACGTGGTGCAAATACCCATACCAATCTGGTATTCCATGATGGCAGCCTGACAAAAAACAGTTAAGCGCCGATAAGCTAGTGCTATTATTATGAGATTGAGTAGCATGGAAGCATGATGGAACCGACTTCATCCGCAAAAGCGTCCCAAAAAGAACGCAATATCAACACCGACAGCAATGAGCACTCCAGCACTCTGACACATGTGCTGCCTATAGCTACGGATGGCCACAAATCCCGTCAGGATGAAGTGCTGGAACGCCTGCTCAAGCAGCAACCGATCTACAACCGTTCAGGCCAGATAACTGCCACGGAACTCAGTCCGCGCATACGGCTCACCTTTAGCACTAATAATAGCAACACCAAACAGTTGCGTCAGAGTGACGACACTACCCTGATTGCCGGACTATTCTCCCTCACCGAGGAAGGCAAACATCCACGCCAGCCGCTGTTTGTCAGCATTGACGCGACAACGCTATTATCTGACGATATCGATTATTTGCCCGCGCAACATGTCATCTTTGCGCTGGATATCGACCCTCGCGATATGGCCACCCTGCTACCAAAACTGAAGAAACATCAGAAAAACGGCTATCGCATCCTGCTCAATTACCATTACGGCGCAGCTTTTCCGGCAGCATTAAGCGGTTTGATCAAACAGGCGCGACTGGATGTCGGCCTGCTCAATGCTACCGAACTGGAAAACGCGACCAGCAGTTTGCGCCACCACGGCATGCAAACGCTGATCGCATCCAACATACGCTGTCAGGAAAGTCTGGATTTATGCATCAGACTGAAATTCGATGCGTTTCAAGGCAGTTATTTTGATCATGGGCCCGACCTAACCACCACCCGACCTACCGAAATCAATCGGCTGCGTTTGCTTGAATTAATGGATCTGGTCATTGCCCGGCATGACCTGTCTGAACTGGAAGCGCTGATCAAATTTGACGCGCGCCTCAGTTACCAGTTAATCGCCTATACCAACACGCTGGATGACAACGATGCCGCCATTAGCTCATTGGCCCAGGCACTGCACCTGCTCAAACACGACAGTCTGTATCGCTGGCTGACCCTGTTACTGCACACCAGCAACGACCCAGGCCCGAATACGCTGAGCCTGCTGAAACGCGGTTTAAGCCGTGCTTTTTTCCTGGAAGCCCTGGCACGCAAAAGCCTGCACCATATCGACCCCCAGGCCATGTACCTGATGGGACTGCTCTCGGTGATGGACAAGCTCACCGGCCAACCCATGTCGCAACTCATTCCGGCGATCAAACTCAGCCCGGAAATTCAACAGGCCCTCCTCGACAGCAAGGGTATCGGCGGACTGATGCTCAACCTTGCCCTTGCTGCCGAGAACGGCGAGCAAAGTCGCATAGAAGATTACGCTGCCCGCTGCCTGATTAATCCGGTAGATGCCAACCTTGCCATGATTAACGCACTGGTCATGGCCGAAACCACCAACTTGTGACTCTCGACACCATGAAAGCACTGGCGGGTGGTAAAATACCCTTTTCTGCTCATGGTTAAGTAACATGACACCCACACTCACCTTCAGCATCACCACCATCCCCGACACCGACGGTTTGCGCGCTATTTATGGCACTGATGAACACGCTAATGCCGAACAGCTCGCCGAAATAGTTTTTCAACAAGGCCGGCAGAGCCATGAGCAGGATTTTCTGCCCCTGCATCTGCATCGTGTCGCTGCAATAGCCTGTACCTTGCGTGATGATGACCAATTTCATGTCTGGTCACTAGGCAATCCGCATGACAGCGAAGCCGTATTGATACAACATCTGTTCGACATCATGGAAAAACACCTGCCACTATCCATATCCTGGAATGGCAGCGGTTTTGACCTGCCCGTACTGTGTTATCGCGCCCTGACTCACAACCTGACCGCCCCGCGCCAGTGGGATGCAAACAAACGCGAGCAACACATTAACTTAATGCACGAACTAGCTTGCCACCAGCCCGACGCACACGCATCACTCCACGATATCGCCCGATTGTGCGGATTGCCTGCCACACCGGACTTGGCACCTAACCAGATATGGGTCGACTGGCAGGCGGGCAAACAGGATTCATTACGCCAGCAGAATGAATTGAATGCGCTGAACACTTATCTGCTGTATTTACGATTCCTGCGCTTACGTGGCAGCATGACGCCAGTTCAATTGCAAACAGAATGCAATTTGGTACGCGCCAGCCTCACCCAGCTGGATGAACCGCACTGGCTCGGTTTTTTACAGGCATGGCAATAACGCCGAACTAGAGCTGGCTGATCCAGTTATCCAGCTGCTGGATCTCACGCTGCAACAACGCCGTGTCCTGATAAACATGCGCGATCACCGCTATCCCCTGAGCTCGCCCAAGTAAATGCAGCGCCAACTCATCTGCATCAGCAACCCGCCCCAACTCGGTAAAACGCGCACGCAGCCAGTCGCGAAACAGCTCAAACAGTTCACGCGCCGCCAGCTGCAAGTCGCGCCGATCTTTACCCAGCTCTGTGTTCAATGTACCTATCGGGCAGCCATATTCGACCAGCTCACGCTGACGACCGGTAATCATGCTGACGAAGGCCAGCAAGCTTGACTTTGGGTCGGCGTGCTGACTATCCCATTGACTCAGCAAGGCACTAAAATCACTCAGATGTTGCGTGATGACGGCTTTAAGGATGTCGTCTTTGGTTTTGAAGTAATGATAGATATTCCCACGATACAAACCAGTGGCATCGACGATATCTGAAAACGAAGTCGCTTCATATCCGCGCTGATAAAAGAGTTGCTTGGCACAGCTAATAATATCTGCGCGCGTTTTTTCACCTTTACTGCCCAGACTCACTGAGTGCTCCCGATCAAGATCCAATGTAAGCATTCTATACCAGCGGCTTGGCCATAGACATTGGCTTACGCTGCCGCACTCGCATTTCCTCCATCTGCGCACGCACCGCTTCGCGCCAGCCATGCACGGGTATGTAGCCAAGTATATGTTCAGCCTTGGCATTATCGGCATGTACCTCTTCAAGCAGATGAACAATACTGCGCGTAATTAATGGCTCCCAGGGCACAATTCGATCCAGCATTTCCATCAGCCAGGCGAAGGTATAGGCAATGGCAAATGGCACGCCAAAATGCGGCAAAGGCAGGTGATATTCGTCATGCAACAAGGTAATCACCTGGCGCACTGTGGGCACCTCCGGCCCGACGATATTAAAACTATCATAATCAGCCAAGCCGTCAGCCGTTGCCGCCAGCGCAAATGCCAGACCTATATCGCGCCCGTCTATGACAGGCAAGCTGGTCCTGCCACCCGCAACCCAAGGCACCAGATGCGTCTTTAAGCGAGGAACCAGTATAGGCAATACGCCCAAAGCATAACGCCTGCCGGCGAATATCCCCAAACGCAGATTTATCCCTTGAAACACCGGGCTGGCATACTCGCGCAATGTGTTTTCAATAGCAATGACATTATTCAGGTGTGGCCAATATGCCCGTGGAATACCCCAGTTCATGGCATCAGCCGATTGCCCGGGGGAGGCTGCACTGGTAGTGCTAATATTTACAAAACGACTGACCCCTGCCCGCCTGGCACTGTCTATCAATGCCAAAGTAGGCTGCAGATACAGCGCTGTGGATTCATCACCATGCCCCCATAAGGAAGTCCAGGCTGCAGCATGGCACAGCACATCAACACCTACCACGACCGTCTCTCGATAACGTTCATCGCGCAGATCGCCTTCGCGCACCTCGCCAGCATACTGCTCCGGCAGCTTGCGCCTGTCACGACAGGCGGCTATCACCCGTACATCGCTACGTTGCTGCAACGCCTCCACGATATGGCTGCCCACAAACCCATTTGCGCCGGTTACCAGTATTGTTTTCATCATGACCCCCCATAAAATTAGACAAACGTCCAATTATATTGAGATGACCATCCAAAAAAGTCAAATCAAATTTCACCTATACAGTCGAAAAAAAGAGCCGCATAAAAGCGGCTCTTTTTTACTAAGATACTTTCCAGCGCTCCAGGCACTAGCTCAGGAAATCATCCACCCGATTCCCCAGCAACGACTCGAGCCTCGCATTCAGACAATCCAGCACCACTGCATCTGCCATACTACGTAGCCAGGTCAGCTGGCGCTTGGCTAGTTGCCGAGTAGCAAAGATCCCTCGATCCCGCATTTCGTCGTAACCATATTCCCCAACCTGATATGACCACGCCTGACGGTAGCCTACGCAGCGCATGGAGGGCAGTTCAGGGTTGAGGTCATAACGTTCACGTAAGCCGGTTAACTCTTCAAGCAATCCCATGCCAAGCATGACATCGAAGCGCTGCGCGATACGATCATGCAGCACCTGCCGGTCCGAGGGCATCAGCGCCAGGGACAGCACGCGAAAAGGCAATGCAGCCTCACGGCCTTGCGCCCACGCTTCCGACATCGGCTTGCCAGTTAAACGCACGACTTCCAGCGCACGCTGGATGCGCTGGCTGTCGGTTGGCTGTAACCGTGCCGCGGTTACAGGGTCAAGCAGTGCCAGATCATCATGCAAGGCAGCCCAGCCACGTTCAGCAGCATCCCGCTCAAGTTCAGCGCGCAGACCGGCATCAGCTTGCGGCAAGTCGGATAAGCCTTCACGTAAGGCCTTGAAGTACAGCATGGTGCCACCTACCAGTAACGGCACACGCCCTCGCGCGGTAATATCCGCCATCAATGGCAATACATCGGCACGAAACTGCGCCGCTGAGTACACTTCAGTAGGTGCAATCAAATCAATCAGATGATGGGGCGCAACGGCCAGTGTGGCCGCATCCGGTTTAGCTGTGCCAATATCCATCTCACGGTAGACCAATGCCGAGTCGACACTGATGATTTCCAGCGGAAATTTTTGCGATAACGTAACCGCCGCAGCGGTTTTGCCTGATGCCGTCGGCCCCATCAAAAAAATTGCAGATGGAAGCGAAACTTCAGCGTTAATAGATTCAACCATGATTCTCATTAAATTCAATTAGTTAATTAGCATTATACCACACCGCTGGTGCGGTTTAGCCTTGTCTATCGACCTTGTTTTGATTACACTTCATGACTCTTATAGCCCAATACCCACCATCATGGATATACTCGAACTAGCCGGATACGCTCCGCTAAAGAAGCTTACGGAGTCCGCCCAGGCGGGTGATGTCAATGCGCAATACAACCTTGGCGTACTGTATTTTGAAGGCAAAGATGTGCCTCAGGATTATATCGAAGCCGCCAAATGGTATGGCGCTGCCGCTGACCAGGGTGACAAGCAGGCCCAATTCAATCTTGGCCTGATGTTTTATCGCGGCATCGGCTTACCACAGAATTACGAATATGCTTACCAGCTCTTCGAACTCGCGGCGAATCAGGGCGACGAACGCGCTGAACAGGGCATGTCTGCCATATTGACCGAAGCCCCAACCGACGTTGCCGCCAGAATCAAATCTTCCCACACACTCAACTGAACATAATCATGCAAATTGGAACCCCTCTCTCCTCCGCCGCCATTCGCGTCATGCTGTTAGGTAGCGGTGAACTAGGTAAAGAAGTCATCATCGAATTGCAACGCATGGGGGTGGAAGTCATCGCCGTTGATCGTTACGAAAACGCGCCCGGCCATCAGGTTGCCCACCGCGCTCATGTCATCGACATGACTGATCGCGCTGCTTTGCGTGCACTGGTAGAACTGGAACGCCCGCATTTCATCGTGCCCGAAATCGAGGCAATTGCCACTGATGAATTACAGGCTATCGAACAAGCCGGCTTGAGCCAGGTCATCCCAACTGCGCGTGCGACCCAGCTCACCATGAACCGCGAGGGCATCCGCCGTCTGGCTGCTGAAACGCTAGGTTTGCCTACCTCGCCGTATCGTTTTGCTGACAGTCTGGATGCGTTACGCGATGCCATCGACACGCAGATTGGTTTCCCATGCATCGTTAAGCCGGTGATGTCTTCTTCCGGCAAGGGGCAGTCGTTCCTGAAATGTGCAGACGATGTGGCACCGGCCTGGGACTATGCTGCCAGTGGTGGCCGTGTTGACCAGGGGCTGGTGATCGTGGAAGGTGTCATCGACTTTGATTATGAAATCACCCTGCTCACGGTACGCGCCATCGGCGCATCCGGGCAGGTAGAAACCAGTTTTTGCGACCCGATCGGCCATATTCAGGTCAAAGGTGACTATGTGGAATCCTGGCAACCCCAGACTATGTCTGCACCCGCTCTGGCGCTGGCTCAGGATATTGCCCGTCGCGTGACAGAAAATCTGGGGGGGCGCGGTTTATTTGGTGTAGAACTGTTCGTCAAGGGCGATCAAGTATGGTTCTCCGAAGTTTCCCCACGTCCACATGACACCGGCATGGTAACGATGTGCAGCCAATACCAGAGCGAGTTTGAATTGCATGCCCGCGCTATCCTTGGATTACCGGTAGACACCCGTTTACGTGAACCGGGTGCATCCGCCGTCATCTACGGTGGCGTTGATACCGATGCCGTCCAGTTTAATGGTGTTGCCGATGCCTTGAGCGTGCCACGCAGCAGCATTCGCCTGTTTGGCAAGCCGGCCGCCTTTGTTCGTCGTCGCATGGGTGTTGCACTGGCATGCGCAGAAAATACGGACGAAGCACGTAAACGCGCTAAACTTGCAGCGCAGAAGGTCACCGTCAGTAAGGCTTAACCCATTAGCGGATAAGGTCTTTTACATGTTACCCACATATTCTGTGGATAACTTTGTGGGTAACATGTTCACCAATACGCTAACTCACCTGCTGGTAAGGATTTTTAGCGATGGCTCATTTTTTGACAAGCTATTAAATTAATTAAAAACAACGAGTTAAAAATATAACTTTATGTCAAGCCTAGTTTTATTGTAAGCGATTATTTTTTACCGGCTGTGGAAAATCCTTGACACCTCCCTTTAAAAAATAGTGGAATCAAGCTGTTTTACGCTAACTCTACTGCTGATAAGGCTTTTTCTCAGTTACCCACATATTCTGTGGATAACTTTGTGGATAAAATGTTTATCAAGTGGCTAAGTCTCAGACAGGCAAGGCTTTTTACCCGTCGCTCATTTTTTACCATGCAAATATTTTATTTATAATCAATAACTTAAAAAACTCCAGCGCCGTCAAGTACTATTAAGCAAATTCAAATTAAATATCGAAAACTGTGGAAAAACCTTGACAAACCCAACCCGATCCGATGAATTTCACTCCTACCCCTAATATACTCGCTGTCAGCGCCTTTAACCGCCTGGTGCAACAAACACTGGCAAGCACTATCCCGCTCACCTGGATTGCCGGCGAGATATCCAATCTGACGCGAGCAGCCTCTGGACACTGGTATTTTTCGCTAAAAGACGCAACGGCACAGGTACGCTGCGTCATGTTCCGCGGCCGTAACCAATATATAGACTGGCTACCGGAAAACGGCATGCAAGTTGAAGTACGTGCTACACCGGGATTGTATGAGCCGCGCGGCGAGTTTCAATTACAAGTCGACACCCTGCGCCGCGCCGGACTAGGCGTATTATTTGAAGCATTTGAACGACTCAAACGCCAGCTTGAAGAAGAAGGCCTGTTTGCCGCATCCCGCAAGCGTGCCATACCGGCCATGCCGCGCCGGATTGGCATTATCACCTCCCCCCAGGCCGCGGCATTGCGCGATGTGCTCACCACTCTAAAGCGCAAAATGCCCAGCCTGCCGGTTATCCTCTACCCCTGCCAGGTGCAGGGCGCGCCTGCCGCCGCACAAATTGTTGCTGCATTAAATACGGCATATCAACGCGCGGAATGTGACGTACTGATCATATGCCGTGGTGGCGGCAGTATCGAAGACTTATGGTCATTCAATGAAGAAAGCGTTGCCCGCGCTGTTGCCGCCAGCCCCGTCCCCATCATCAGTGGCGTAGGACACGAAACCGACTTCACCATCACCGATTTTGTAGCTGATCTGCGCGCCCCCACACCGACTGCAGCAGCCGTACTTGCCAGCCCGGACCGCAATCAATTAATACAATCACTGGATCTGCTTCAGGCGCGCCTGGCACGCCAATTACGTCACCGGCTATTTCAACAGCAGCAGCAACTGACCCACCTTGGGCAACGCCTGATTCACCCCGGCAAAAAACTAGGTGCCCAGCAGGCGCAACTCAGTCACCTCAGCAGCCGTATGCGCCATGCATATCGAACCGCCAGCCAGCAACGTAACTGGCGACAAAGCCAGCTTGCACAGCGACTCAGGCAACAGCTCCCCAGCACAACCCCTCATACCAAAGCACTGGCGCAACAGCAAAGCCGTCTGCAACTGGCTATGCACCATCTGTTAGCACAGCAACTGACTGCACTGGGGAACCTGGACAGCCATCTGAAACACCTCAGCCCCACCGCTGTACTGAACCGCGGATATAGCCTGGTGCGTAACGAATACGGCGAAATCATCCGCAATACAACTCAAATCAGCGTGAATGAGAAACTCAGCATCTATTTTGCTGATGACAGTGCTGATGTACAGGTCAGAAAACTCAACGCATCCAATCGTTTGAAAAAATGACATTTTCTGGGTATAATGCACTGCTTACGAACGAAGCGCCTCATTCAGCCGAAGCACTTCGCGATTTTTAATCTCACCAGGAGAACTATCATGGCTGTTACTACAGAACAAAAAGCGCAACTCGTTACAGAATACCAACACGCTGCAGGCGATACCGGCTCATCCGAAGTTCAGGTTGCACTGCTGACCGCACGCATCAATGGTTTGACCGATCACTTTAAAGCTAACTCAAAAGATCACCACTCACGTCGTGGTTTGTTAAAAATGGTTAGCCGTCGTCGTAAATTGCTCGACTACTTAAAGCGCACCAACAATGACAGCTACCGCAATCTGCTTGCCAAACTTGGTCTGCGTAAATAATCACCAGGCGATAACAGTCGTCTGAACACATACCGCCCCGCCTATTTGTAACGCGGGGCGGTTTTGTTTGAACTCTAAAGGATAACAATGAAGATTACCAAATCGTTCCAATTCGGGCGCCACACCGTTACCCTGGAAACTGGCGAAATCGCACGCCAGGCAGGCGGCGCAGTATTAGTCAGCATGGATGACACCGTCGTTTTAGTCACCGTGGTCGGTAAGAAAGAAGTTAAAGCAGGTCAGGACTTCTTCCCGCTGACCGTTGATTATCAGGAAAAAACCTATGCAGCCGGTAAAATACCAGGCGGCTTCTTCAAACGCGAAGGCAAGCCTTCAGAAAAAGAAACACTCACTTCCCGCTTAATTGACCGCCCGCTGCGTCCATTATTCCCGGAAGCGTTTTACAACGAAGTTCAAATCATCGCGACTGTATTATCAAGCAACCCTGAAGTTGACTCCGACATTCCGGCTCTGATTGGCGCATCTGCTGCTCTGGCTGTTTCCGGCATTCCTTTCGCTGGCCCTATCGGTGCTGCGCGCGTAGGTTTAATCAACAACGAATATGTACTTAACCCATTAGCCAGCGAACTGCCGAATTCCGCCATGGATCTGGTTGTTGCCGGTACAGCACAAGCGGTATTGATGGTTGAGTCCGAAGCTAAAGAATTGCCAGAAGACATCATGCTGGGTGCCGTAGTGTACGGTCATCAGCAAATGCAGGCGGCTATTAACGCCATCAACGAACTGGCTGACGAAGTCAACCCTGAACCATGGAACTGGGTTGCGCCTGCAGCCAACGTTGAACTGATTGCAAAAGTAACCGAAGCGGCTGAAGCCGGTTTGATCCAGGCTTACAACATCCGCCAGAAAGGTGCGCGTTCACAGGAAATCGATGCCATACGCAGTCGCGTGATGGAGCAACTGGTCACCGCAGACATGGGCACATTGGCTGTTAATGAGATCAACGACATTTTCCATAACCTGGAAGCTAAAATCGTACGTGGTCAGATTCTGAATGGCGAGCCACGTATTGATGGCCGCGACACCCGCACCGTTCGCCCTATCAGCATTCGCACTGGCGTATTGCCGCGCACTCACGGCTCTGCTCTGTTCACCCGTGGCGAAACCCAGGCTATGGTTATCGCCACGCTGGGCACAGGCCGCGACGAACAGAAAATCGATGCGTTGCAAGGCGAGTACAGCGACCGCTTCATGCTGCATTACAACATGCCTCCGTATGCTACCGGTGAAACCGGTCGTGTGGGCACACCTAAGCGCCGCGAAATCGGCCATGGCCGTCTGGCTAAACGCGCACTGGCAGCCATGTTGCCTAGCCGTGAAGACTTTGGCTACACCATGCGCGTCGTTTCCGAAATCACCGAATCCAACGGCTCATCGTCTATGGCTTCCGTCTGTGGCGGTTGCTTGGCATTGATGGATGCTGGCGTTCCGATGAAAGCCCACGTAGCTGGTATCGCTATGGGCCTGATCAAGGAAGAAAACCGCTTTGCCGTGTTGACCGACATCCTTGGTGATGAAGATCACCTCGGCGACATGGACTTCAAGGTAGCCGGTACTGAAGCTGGTATCACCGCGCTGCAAATGGACATCAAGATCACCGGCATCACCAAGGAGATCATGAAGGCTGCACTGGATCAAGCTAAAGAAGGTCGTATGCACATTCTTGGCCTGATGAAGAGCGCAGTGGATTCACCGCGTGTGGAAATGTCTGCATACGCACCACGCATCATCACCATGAAGATCAATCCTGAGAAAATCCGTGACGTGATCGGTAAAGGCGGTGCTGTTATCCGCGCACTCACCGAAGAAACCGGCACTCAGATCGACATTGGCGAAGATGGTACAGTCAAGATTGCCTGCACCAGCGAAGAGTCCGGTGAAATTGCGAAAAAACGCATCGCAGAAATCACCGCTGAAGTTGAAGTCGGCAAAGCTTACGAAGGCACCGTTATCAAACTGCTGGACTTTGGCGCGATCGTTACCGTATTGCCAGGTAAAGACGGTTTGCTGCATATCTCGCAAATTGCCCATGAACGTGTCAATGCAGTAGCTGATTACCTCAAGGAAGGTCAGCCAGTCACTGTTAAAGTGCTGGAAGCTGATGAAAAAGGTCGTCTGCGTCTGTCCATGAAAGCGCTGATTGAGCCACCGAAGAAAGAAGAAGAAACACCGGCCGCAGCAGAATAACGCAACGGCAACCCAACAAAAAAGCAGCCATTGGCTGCTTTTTTGTTATCTATCCTGATGCTACTGCAAGAACCAAACTACATACTTAAAACAGTATAGCTATTCGGCTACTTTCTCTCCCAGGAAACTTTCCCACCAGCGCTTACGATTGTTCGGTACGATCTTGGGCTGGAGATCAGCCGGCGGAACCTGACTCATAACCCAACCCGGCAATACACGTTCTTTACTGGAGCCGCATGACACGCCTAGATTATGCGGATCATAAATCACGATAAATTGTGGTGTTTGAAGATCATCGGCGTAAACAATACCGCAGTAAGTCTCTTCATGCTCCTTACGCAGCAATGCATCGATTTTCTGCACAAAGTCGCTCACTTGCTGGGAAGTGGAAGGTGAACCCGGCACATCTTGCCCTACCGCATAAAGATACCATCTAGCACCTGTATCAACACGCGGCCAGAAAGCTGTCAGTTGATCCCATGACAACAAGCTAAATAACAAACCATCCAGCTTGGCTTCAAATTCGCTCATATCGCCTCACAAAAGTGATTGATTAACGTGCAACCTGACGCTCACGGAACTCGTCCAGGGTTTTGCAATCTATGCAAAGGGTAGCAGTAGGACGTGCTTCCAGACGCTTCAAACCGATTTCGATGCCACACGCTTCGCAGTAACCATATTCGTCATGGTCAATTTTGGCCACGGTTTCATCAATCTTCTTGATCAGTTTACGCTCGCGATCACGGTTGCGTAATTCCAGCGCCATATCAGATTCTTGACTGGCACGATCGTTAGGATCAGCGAATAAGGTAGCATCTTCTTGCATGGCATGTATGGTGCCATCAATATCTTGCGACAACTCTGCTTTCCAAGCCTCCAGGATTTTGCGAAAATGGGCAAGTTGCACCGCATTCATATACTCTTCATCTGGTTTTGGGGTATAGGGTGTGAATTTAGTAAAATCTGTGGCCATAATGTTTTAAGTCGCTTCCGTTTGTACTAAAAAAGGCAAACTACTTTAATATCAGAAATCAGCTCGAAGAGCAACTAAGGATGAACATAAATGCAATTACAAGCTCTCATATTTGACGTGGACGGCACACTTGCCGATACCGAGCGCGACGGCCATCGCGTCGCTTTTAATGCCGCCTTTCGCGAATATGGACTGGACTGGGAATGGGATGTCGCACTTTATGGTCAATTACTCGCTGTCACCGGCGGTAAGGAACGCATGAAGTATTACGTGGAGTCATTTCGCCCGGACTACACGCCCCCAGCCGATTTCAATGACATGGTCGTCGCTTTGCACCGCGCCAAAACACGTCACTATACCGACATGCTGCAGCAAGGTGGCATTCCATTGCGCCCGGGTGTTAGACGCCTGATACAGGAAGCGCGTGATGCCGGGCTGCGCCTGGCTATCGCAACCACAACCACGCCGGAAAACGTCACCGCCCTGCTCAAATACAGCTTGGCCAGCGATGCGGAAAACTGGTTTGAAGTCATTGCCGCAGGCGACATCGTGCCGGCCAAAAAACCTGCTCCCGATATCTACACTTGGGCATTGGAACAACTGCAACTGCCAGCAGAGGCATGCTTCGCCTTTGAAGATTCGGAAAACGGCATTCGTTCGAGTGTCGGCGCAGGTTTAAAAACTCTGGTCACCATTAACGACTATACCCTTGACCATGATTTCAGCGGTGCTGCTGCCGTAGTCAGCGACATGGGTGAAACTGACGCCGCACCGCAAGTGCTCAGCGGCAGCTTACATGGTGAGCCCTACGTCAACCTTGCCGCCGTACGCGCCTGGCATGCAGCAAAATAACCCGGCAGAATGAGACAAACCGGGCAGCACGGCTAACTAATCATGCTGCCCGGCAATTTTGCCGGTTTTAAATAAATTGTCGCGCAACTCATGATCCAACACCGGATCACGTCGCCGTATCCACTCCAGCACCATTGCTGCATGCTCTTTTTCCTCGTCACGATTATGCGCGAGGATTTCTTTGAGTTCAGGATCTGTACAGGCATCAACACGCTGGTTATACCAGTCAACTGCCTCCAGCTCTTCCATCAGTGAAGTAATCGCTCTGTGCATGTCTTGCGTCGCGTCACTTAATTTTTCAATTGACTCGTGATAGCCTTCGTTTGCCATATCAATTCACCTTATAATGACCATAGTACCTGCAGCACACACTAGGCCACGACACCCCATTTGTCAATTCGAGCGGAGATAGTCCCATGTCACAAAAGCCAATTCCTGATGACGAACAGCTTCGCCAGCGCATGTCACCCGAGCAATACCACATTTGTCGGGAACATGGCACAGAACGGGCATTCACCGGCAAATACTGGGATCTTAAAGCCCCCGGCACCTATCACTGTGCAGTATGCGGCGAAGCCTTGTTTGATGCCGAACACAAATACGACTCTGGTAGCGGCTGGCCAAGTTATTGGCAGCCGATCAAACCAGACGCCCTTGAAGAACGCACTGACCACAGCCTGATGATGGCGCGCACCGAAGTACTTTGCAAACGCTGCCACAGCCATTTAGGGCATGTTTTTAATGACGGACCACCCCCAACTGGGTTACGCTATTGCATTAACTCTGCTTCACTTGAATTTGAACCTCAACCTTGAATAACCGCATGCACACCGCCACAATCACATCGATACAGCAAGCCTCGCCCAGCGTTAAAATTTTTCAACTGGATTATGGTCAGCAGCCATTTCATTACCTGGCCGGGCAATGGATAGACTTATACGCCACGATTAATGGCAAAACCGAGGTGGGCGGCTACTCCATGACCTCATCTCCACACCAGTCTGGCAGCCATATCGAACTGGCAGTCAAATCCAGCACACGTCACCCGGTCACACGCTGGCTGCATGAAAGCGCACAAATCGGTGACACAGTACAAATCTCCGATGGCCAAGGCGTGTTTGTGTACCAGCCAGAAATGAGCCATCGCGTAGTATTGGTGGGTGCCGGCGTCGGCGTCACGCCACTTATCAGCATTTTCCGCTACATAGCCGCATCCGTTCCACAAACAGATGTCACACTGGTTTACAGCATCCCCAGTGCAGATGAATATTTATTCCAGGCCGACATTGAAACGCTGAGCCAGCAACCGAATTGCCATCACCTCATTACGCTTACCCAGCCTGATAGCAACTGGCAAGGTCGCAGCGGACGCATAGACGCACAGCTGTTGCGCGAAGCCGGCATGAGTGACGATACGCTGTATTACCTGTGCGGCCCGCAAGGCATGGTAGAAGATGCGAGCGCAGTGCTCACCAGCATTGGCGTTCCAGAAAGTCGTATCATTTACGAGAAGTGGTGGTAAAACATACCATCCTCAACCGCGCCGATTGGGCGTACCATTACCAACCTCACACGATCTGAGCCGATATGAAATTATCCAGCAAACTCAAATATGCACTGATAGGCGTGCTCGCATTACCGCTACTCGCCTTAGCTGACAATTACCCGGTGCGTGATTATCCCGCGCAAAAAATCGCTGCCCACACCTATGTAATTCACGGCCCGCTGGGCCAGCCGTCGCTGCAAAATCAGGGGTTCATGAACAATCCGGGATTCATCATTACCAAAGATGGGGTCGTGGTCATTGATCCGGGTGCCAGCCTGGAAACCGGGCGTATGGTTCTGCGACAAATAGCCAAACGCACCGCGTTACCGGTGACTTACGTCTTTGATACCCACATCCATGGCGATCACTGGCTCGGCAACCAAGCCATTATCGAAGCCTACCCCGATGCCAAGTTGCTTGCCCATCCAGATATGATACGCAAGGCCCAACAAGGCGGCGCCGAAGAGTGGGTTGCATTAGTCAACACGCTGACGGACAACTACACCGCGTCCACGCAAGCGGTCATTCCCACCATACCGGTGGTAGACGATCAAATCATCCAGACCGGCGGCATGCATTTTCATGTCTACGCACCTGAAAACGCGCACAGCAAAACAGACATCATGATAGAGGTCGTGGAAGATTCCGTGCTGTTTACCGGCGATAATGTACTCAACAACTACATTAACCGGATGGATGATGCGACGTTCAAAGGCAGCATAGCCGCATGTGACCGGGCTATCGGCCTGCATGACAAGCGCTATGTGCCAGGGCATGGACAGACCGGAAACGCCGCGATGGTCAAACGTTACCGCGAATATCTGGCAACGTTATACGCCGCAGTAAAAGAACAATACGATGCGGGAAAAAGCGATTACGAGATGAAAGATGCGGTCGCTGCGAAATTACGGAAATTCAGCAACTTGCCCGGATTCACCGAACAATTGGGCAAACATATCAGCCTGGCTGTGCTGGAAATCGAAGCTAATCAATAGTGGTCGGCGTTACAGCCCACACATTGCCCAGATTTACCGTTTCCACCAAACTGTTATGCAATACCACGACACCGCCTCGACGATTGTCGCCGGTGTCACTGAATTCAAACCGGTAGATGCGCCTGAAACCCACCCGCGCATCATCGTCGCGAGCCAGACGAATCCTGTCCAGCGCTACCGTATCATCCAGCAACTGCACGTTACCTGAATGCGCGGCGCGCTTGGCTGCGGCAACAGCAATATCGTGGCATTTCATGCTATCCAGCCAGAACCAGCCCAATGCCAGAGCGATGGCCAGTATGCCCCACTCCATTGCTCAGTTACGCGGTGCCGGCGGCAGGAACAGCGCAGCAACCTGCTTGCGCTGACCCGGCTCCTTGTTACGTGTAATCAACGGCGAATCCGGTACCTCAATATCAACACGCTCACGCCGCGGTGGCTCTGCATCTGCAGCTAACGGCCGCGGCGGACGCTCAGTCCTTGGGCGCGGCGCACGCGCCGGCTCTGGCATGGCACCAAGAGCAGGCTCGAAACCGGGCACTATCTCAGCCGGAATCTTCATATTGAGCAATTTTTCGATATCGGCCAGATAACGCAATTCATCTTCCGACACCAACGACAATGCCTCGCCTGAAGCCCCGGCACGACCCGTACGACCAATACGGTGGACATAATCTTCCGCAGCATGCGGCAGATCGTAATTCACCACAAACGGCAGTTGATCAATATCGATACCACGCGCGGCGACGTCGGTCGCAACCAGCACCTGAATCGCACCCTGCTTGAATTGATCCAGCGCATCAACCCGCGCCTGCTGGGTTTTATCGCCATGTATCGCATTCGCCGGAATGCCGTCGCGATTCAAATGCTGCGCCAACCGGTTAGCACCGAGCTTGGTACCGCAAAACACCAGCACCTGGCGTAACTGACGGGAACGGATCAAATGCGTCAGTAACGCATGCTTGCGTTCCTTGTGAACAGGATGGGCCACTTGCTTGACGGTTTCCGCCACGGCATTGCGCCGTGCAACTTCAATTAACTGCGGATTATTCATGATGCTGTCAGCCAGCTTCTTGATCTCGCCGGAAAACGTTGCAGAGAACATCAGATTTTGTCGGCCAACCGGCAGCAACTCGATAATACGGCGCAGATCCGGCATGAATCCCATGTCCAGCATGCGATCAGCTTCATCCAGTATCAACATCTGCACTTGTGACAAGTTAATGGTTTTATTCTGCACATGGTCCAGCAAGCGACCCGGCGTAGCCACAAGAATATCAATTCCGCCGCGAAGGATATCAATTTGCGCATTCATGTTCACGCCACCGTACACAACGGTAGTGCGTAATGGCAGATACTTGCCGTACTTGTGCACACTTTCTTCCACTTGCATCGCAAGTTCACGCGTAGGTATCAAAATCAGGGCGCGAATCGGATGGCGTGCCGGGGACGGGCTATTGGTCGCAAAAGGCGCGAGACGACTTAACATTGGCAACGTGAAACCGGCAGTTTTACCTGTACCAGTCTGCGCACCAGCCATCACATCGCATCCGGTCAGCACGACCGGAATCACCTGCGCCTGCACCGGCGTAGGCTCGGTATAACCACACTCCTCAACCGCGCGAAGTATCTCAGGTACTAGACCGAGATCTGAAAAAGCCATGCGTTACTCCTGAATCAATCGAATAATCAATCATTTTACAGCATCCTGCCAATTACCGTACGACACGTTTACATTTAAATAGCATGCCACCATTGCCATAAATGCACCTATTCGAATATAATTAAATTCTAATATATTTCCACACCAGCACATTAATAATGATGCTGGTAGTATTGAATGCGTCGTTTGAACCCATAAATTACAGGTGAAGCCACAGGATGAAAACACACATCACAATTCGCCATAAATTCGCACTCAGTGCGCTAACGCTCTCTATCAGCCTCAGCTGGACTCACACCGCTTTTGCCGAAACCCTAAGTTTCGCACAGTGTGTTAACACAGCATTAAAGCAAAATTTCGACCTGAGTGTCAGCCGCGCCCAAATCGATCAGGCTGAAGCCGGATTAAATCAGGCACAGGGCAACCGTATGCCCAAGCTGACCGTATCGCTGAATGCCATGGGTTCCAACGATGCGCTGAATGCTTTCGGCATGAAATTGTCCCAGCGCAACGCCACGTTTAACGATTTTGGTTTGAGCCAATATACAGGCGTCGGTAACGTTGTACCTGACGCGCTGAATAACCCTGGCTTTACCACCAACTTTAATACCCGCTTCGAAGTGCAAGTGCCAATTTATACCGGCGGCATGATCAGCAGCGGCATCCAGCAAGCCCAGGCCTACATCAAGGCTGCCCGCAATGGCGATGAAGCTGCACGGCAGCGGGTAATTTTCCAAGTATTACAAGCCTATCAAGGCGTACATACCGCCCGTGCCTATTTGAATGTTGCCAAACAAGGTGAAGCGGCAGCCAGCTCACAGGTCAAGATGATGGAAAGCCTGGTGAAAGGCGGCGTCATTGTAAAAAGCGATCTGCTCTCTGCAAAAGTCCATTTACAGGATGTGCGCGTACAACGCGCGCAGGCAGAAAATGCTGTCGCCAGCGCACTGGATCAATTGCACCTGTTACTTGGCATTCCGCTAACCCAACCATTGGATGTCGGTGCATCCATCACGGTAAAACCAACGACCGCGACTACTGAACAATTACGCCAGACCGCCATTGCCAACAATCCGGGCATTAATGCGCTGCGCCAGCAAGTCGAGGCGAGCCAGGCCAGTGTCGGCGTAGCCAAAGCCGCTTACAAACCGCAAGTGGGATTAATGCTGCGCCAGGAATGGAATGATCCGAAGCTGGGCTTTAGCGCCAACTCCTATACTGTCGGCGGCTCGGTCTCCTGGGCTGCATTTGATGGCGGCGTGACCTCGGCGATTGTTGCCCGCGCACGGGCAGCACAAGATGAAACCGCAGCCAAACTCGCTCAGGCCGAAGCCGGCATTGCCTATCAGGTAGAAGATGCGCGACGCAAGGCAGACGAAGCGGAACAGCGCCTGGCAGCCCGCCAGTTAGCCAGTGAACAAGCCGAAGAAGCGGCCACGCTAGTCAATAAACGCTATACCAATGGCGTAGCCACCATTACCGAACAACTTGGCGCGCAAGCGCAACTCGATAAAGCGCGCGCCGATGTCGTCGCCGCAGAATACGACCTCGCCATACAGCGCGCCAGCCTCAAGCTCGCATTAGGCCAGCTCGAATTTGACCAATTATAATCAGGAGTCGACTGTGAACCACCTACTTGCCAAACCTATTGTCATTGCCGTTGCCGCCACGCTGCTATTAGCCGGATGCGGTGAAAAATCTGCCGAACACACGGCAACCGCAAGCGCAAATACCGTTAAAGCCGACATTACTATCGTCAACCCGGCCAGCATGGCCATCATCGCCACCTCCCCCGGTAACGTTGTCGCTGAACAGCAAGCACAGATCGCCTCCCGCCTGATGGGATTTATCCGCGAAATCAATGTCGATGTCGGCCAGAAAGTCGTTGCCGGTCAACGCCTGTTCTCGGTCGATCCCACTGACATACAGGGCCAGGTCAGCCAGGCCAGCGCAGGTTTGGCGCAGGCGCAAGCCGCATTAGCGGATGCCAAAAACGACTACGACCGTTTTGGCGCCTTATACAAAGAGGAAGCTATCCCCAAAGCACAGTGGGATAAAATCCGCTTGCAATACCAGATCGCGCAGCAACAGACTGCCGCCGCCAGGGCAGGTCTGGGCACAGCTAACTCGCAAATGCGTTACGCCACGCTGACAGCACCTTTTGCTGGCGTCATCACCCAGAAAATGGCGAATGTCGGCGACCTTGCGGCCCCGGGCCGCCCTGTACTGGCAATGGAAAATCCGAACAAACTGCAAGTGCAAACCCAGGTATCCGCTGAAGTCTATGCGCATTTGCAACCTGGATCACAGGCCAGCCTGACCACCGATGGCCAAGCAGCCACCCTCATCGGCAAGGTGGCGCAACTGGTACCCGCAGCGGACCCCATGAGCCGGACTTATCTGGTAAAAATTGATTTGCCTGCCAGCCACACCCTCAAGAGCGGTATGTTTGTGCAAGTAGGCTTTGCTGTCGGCGAACGCTCCGGATTACGTGTTCCCGCCAGCGCAGTGCTGGATCGCGCCGGCATCACCGGCGTGTTTGTGGTCGACCAGCAAGGCATTGCCCACTACCGCATGGTACGCGTCGGCGACACCAGTAACGGCATGGTTGCGATTCAATCCGGCTTAACGGCCGGCGAACGCGTGGTTAGTTCCGCAACGGACAAACTGCAATCCGGCGACAAGATCATTACCACAGGGGCAGGCAATGTCTGAACATCAGCCCACTGACCTTAATATCGCAGGTAAAGTCGCCCGCGTATTCCTGGAATCCAAGATCACTGCCATGATCATGCTGGCGATCAGCCTGGCCGGCATCATGGCGCTGTTCGTTACCGCACGCGAATACAATCCGCAGATCGTAGTGCCCGCAGCCAACATCATCGTCGCCAAACCCGGCGCATCAGCTACCGAAATACAGAATCTGGTGGTCAAGCCGCTGGAAGCAATCATGAATGCACAATCCGGCGTCAAGCATACCTTTGGTTATGCTGCCGCTGATTTTGGCGTAGTCACCGTACAGTTTGATGTCGGCCAGGACCAGGAACGCAGTCTGGTTAAGCTGTACAACCAGTTGATGCAGAATCTGGATCGCCTGCCACCCGGCACCATGCAGCCACTGATCAAGCCGATCAATGTCGATGACGTGCCCATCATCACCCTTACCCTCAGTGCAAACACGCTGGACGATAACCAGCTCCGCCACATTTCCACACGCGTACTGGAGCAATTGCGCAATGTACCGGGCGTATCGTTTACCCAGGTATCTGGCGGTGCGCAGCGCGCAGTGAATGTCTGGATCGACCCGGCCAAGCTCTCGGCAGCCGGACTCAGCCTGGATCAGGTAGATAAAATGCTGCAGGGTGCAAATGTATCGCTACCCATAGGCACACTGGTCAATAACAACCGTAACCAGCCTTTGCGCCTGTCCGGTTTCATCGGCGACTTGCGTGAAGTGGGCAAAATCATCATCGGAGCGCCGAATGGCAAACCGGTATATTTGAAAGATGTCGCCAGCATTGAGGATGGCGCCGCAGAAACAAACGAAGTCAGCCGCTTTGCCTTTGGACCTGCCGCAGCACAACAGGCCTACCGCGGTGAAGCCCCTGCTGTCACTATCGCCATCGCCAAGAAAGCCGGCACCAATGCCGTTGTCGTGGCGAATGCTGTGCTAAAAAAACTCGACAGCCTCAAGCGCAATGCCATTCCTGAAGGCGTAACCGTCAGCGTTACCCGTGACGACGGCGCCAAAGCCGACGATGCGGTCAACACCCTGATGGAACATCTGGGTATCGCAATCGGCTCGGTGGTGGTAATTCTGGTGTTTTTCCTCGGCTGGCGCGAAGCGGCAATTGTTACGCTTACTGTACCGCTGATTCTATTCGTGGTGCTGACTGTCGGCCTGATCGCGGGTCAAACCATCAACCGCATCACCCTGTTCGCACTGATCCTGTCACTGGGTCTGCTGGTGGATGCAGCGATCGTGGTAGTGGAAAACATCCATCGTCACATGCACCACGGCGGCGGCAAGAATTTCAAGGAAGCCCTGATCGTTGCCACCAACGAAATCGGTAACCCTACTAACGTCGCCACCATTGCCGTCATCCTCGCATTCATCCCGATGGCATTTGTCACCGGCATGATGGGGCCGTTCATGCAGCCTATCCCGTTTAACGTGCCGGTGGCGATGATAGCCTCCCTGTTCATCGCCTACATGGTGGTGCCGTGGGCAGCGAATCGCTGGCTGGCCGGCAAAGCGGCCAAAACGTTAGCTGAAACCCCTTCACTGGAGGAGCAATCAGCTAATCCCCAAGACCCGCTGCATCGTGCCTATGTGGCCGTCATCACCCCGCTGATCCAGCACAGCGGCAAACGTAACCTGTTATTCATCGTGGTGCTGGGGCTACTGATCGCCGCCATGGTTCAGCCTGCATGGCAGTTCATCCGTCCGTCCGGCATTAATGGCCCGTTATCAGCCATGGGTGTTGAACTGAAAATGCTGCCGAATGACAACACCAACACGTTCCTGCTGCAAGTGGATACACCGGCAGGCACAACGCTGGCGGAAACAGACCGTGTTGCCCGCGCAGTAGGCGATGTGCTGGCCAAAACCGCATTTGTTACTGACTACCAGACCTTTCTGGGCATGACTGCGCCGGTGGACTTTGCTGCTCTGGTGCGTGGCGACATGCTTAAGCGCGGCGACAATATTGCACAACTGCGCATTAACCTGACCAACAAGCATCATCGCTCCACTTCGTCCCATCAGATTGTGCAGGATCTCGATGTGGCGCTGAATCCGGTACGTCAGGCATTCCCGCAGGCCAAGATCAAGCTCTATGAAACCCCGCCAGGCCCGCCGGTGCAATCGCAGATTCTGGCTGAGCTGTACGGTCCGGACTACGACAAGTTGCGCAGCGCAGCAGCCGATGTTGATCGCGATTTCGCCAAAGTTTACGGCATCATCAATGCCGATGATTCAGTAACTGCGACTGTGGACAGTTTCAACATCAAAGTAGACAGCGAAAAAGCCGCACTGTCGGGTGTCGCCGTTGGTCAGGTCGCGAAACTGCTGCATGACTATGTCTCCGGCTTCAACATCGGCACAGTACACGTTGATGACAGCCGCGAACCGCTCAACCTGACCGTACGCCTGCCGCGCAGCCAGCGCCAGACACCGGAACAGATCCTGTCTATCCGCATCACCAACATGATGGGGCAGCAAGTGCCGCTGTCCTCAATCGCTACGGTGGAGCGCGCGACACAGGACAAACCCATCTATGATCGCGATCAGCATCCTGTGGTTATGGTTGGCGGCGAATTGCTGAAATCCAGCCCGGTTTATGCCGTACTTGCTCTGGACAAAATGCTGGATGGCAAGATGCTGAGCAATGGCGTCACCTTCAAAACCGGCAATCTTGGATTTACGGAAGCGCAACCGGATGATGTGGTCGGCTACCATCTGCTGTGGGGCGGTGAAATGCGCCTCACCCTCGATGTGTTCCGCGATCTGGGCTCTGCGTTCATCGTCGCGCTGGTATTCATTTACCTGATGCTGGTTGGCTATTACAAATCCTTCATGATGCCACTGATCGTGATGGGCGCCATCCCGCTGACGCTTGTGGGTGTATTCCCCGGCCACTGGATTACCCAGCAAGCGTTTACCGCGACATCGATGATAGGCGTGATTGCATTAGCCGGCGTAGTAGTGCGTAACTCACTGCTGCTGATTGATTTCATTATCGACTATCGCAAACAAGGCTATGGTCTCGAGCAAGCGGTGATTGAGGCCGGTGCAGTGCGATTCCGTCCGATTATGCTCACCGCACTGGCGATCATCCTTGGCTCTGCTATCATGATCACCGACCCGGTGTTCGGAGGCTTGGCCGTGTCCCTGATTTTTGGTACATTCGCTTCAACTGTACTCACATTAGTCGTCATTCCCCTTATGTATTATCTGTGGGAACGCCGCCTGGAAAAAACCGTCTAATTTTTTAATAAGGAAACATCATGACTGTAGAACGTATCGTCCGTATCGTTGCTGGCCTTTTCATCATGCTATCATTGGCATTGTCCCACTTTGCCGGTACAGCAGACTTAAGCAGCCCTAGCTGGCTCTGGTTCACTGCTTTTGTTGGCTTTAATCTGTTCCAGAGCGGCATCACCCGATTCTGCCCCATGGACATCATGTTGAAAAAAGCCGGCGTACAATCCGGTTGTGGTTTATAGGAGTTTATTTTGGAATTTGTACAACATAACATCTGGCTGATCGTATTAGCCGCTTTTTCAGGCTTCATGCTGATTTTCCCTAATTTACGGGGCAAGATCAGCGGCACGGAAGAGGTAGACACAACGGGCGCGGTTCAGCTCATCAATCACGATAATGCGATAGTGCTTGATGTGCGCGAAGCCAATGAATTCAGCAGCGGCCACATTGCCGATGCCAAACACATCCCTGTAGGGCAGTTAGCTAACAACCTGAAACCCCTGGAAAAATACAAAGACCAGGCTATCGTTGTCAACTGTCGCTCCGGCGCACGCTCTGCCAGCGCATGCAGCATATTGCGCAAGAACGGCTTTACTAAAGTTTATAATTTGAAAGGCGGTATCCTGGCTTGGCAACAAGCGAACTTACCGACGGTGAAATAATGCCTGTAGTAACCATGTACTGCACCGCTGTTTGCCCTTATTGCGTCATGGCCGAGCGCTTGCTGCTTGGCAAAGGTGTTGAAGTTACCAAAATCCGGGTTGATCTGGAATCTGGTCGGCGCGAAGAAATGATGACGCGCACTGGCCGCCGTACCGTGCCGCAAATCTACATTGGCGATACACATGTTGGCGGTTTTGATGATTTGTCCGCACTGGATCGTGCGGGTGGATTGGATCCATTGCTGGCAGGTTAATATCAGTTTCTCTTGTAAAAACGAAAACATCCCATATCTATAGGTATCGGGATGTTTTTTTATTTTGATCGTACGGAGATAATGAATATGGAACTCGTTTGCCCAAATTGCTTTGCCATCAACCGCATTCCCGAGCAACGCCTGAACGAACAACCCAAATGCGGTAAATGTTCGCAGCCCATGCACCAGGGATTACCGGTAGACCTGAACACCTCGAATTTCGACCGCTTCATCAGTCGTAACGAGTTACCTGTATTGGTGGATTTCTGGGCAAGCTGGTGCGGGCCGTGCAAAATGATGGCACCTACATTCAAGCAAGTCGGTGCAGAACTTGCCCCCAAAGTACGCTTTGCCAAAGTGGAAACCGAAGCAGAACAGACGCTGGCGGCACGCTATCAAATCCGCAGCATCCCCACCCTGATACTGTTCAAAAACGGCAAGGAACACGCCAGAATGTCAGGCGCGCTGGATGCTAATGGTATGAAACAATGGCTAAGATCACAGGGAGTTTAAACCGCGCTGACTAACGCGCTGCACGTCCCATGCCCAGCATCTCATGGGCATGCTGACGAGTGGTATCGGTAATTGTCACCCCACCCAGCATGCGGGCGATCTCATCCACCCGCTCAGCCTCGTCCAGCGGCGTGATCCTGCTTACTACGCCGCCATCACGGCTGGCTTTGCTCACTTGCAGATGATGTTCACCTACAGCCGCCACTTGCGGCAGATGGGTGATGCAGAGAATCTGGCGGCTGGCGGCCAGGTCTTTGAGCAGATGCCCGACAATTTCAGCCACGCCGCCGCCGATGCCCACATCCACCTCATCAAAAATCAGGGTCGGCACGCCCGCAACCTGACTCACGGCGGTTTGTAACGCCAGACTGATGCGCGACAATTCACCGCCGGAAGCCACCTTGGCCAACGGTTTAGGTACAGCGCCAGCATGCGGCGCTACCAGAAATTCGACGAGTTCCAGCCCGTGCGCGCTGCCATCAGCCTGCGGAACCAGCGCGATATTGAATTGACCGCCGGACAATGCCAGTTGCTGCATGCTGGTACTGATAATTTTTTCCAGCCTGGCCGCAGTCTGGCTACGACCGGCACTCAACTGTTGCGCCAGGGCCAGCCATTTTGCGCGTGCGGCCAGCGTATCCGCTTCCAGCTTACCGAAATCGGCACACTGTTCCAGCTCATGCAAACGTTGCTGCGCAGTCTCCAGGACCTCTGGCAACTGCTCTACCTTGATACGATATTTGCGTGCCATATCCAGCACTTGTTCAATACGCTGCTCGACTTCCAGCAGACGCGCCGGATCAGACTCCAGATGATCTGCATAACGTCGCAGTTCATGACTGGCTTCCTGTAACTGCACAGCAGCAGACTCAATCAAATCATGGGTCGCTTGCAGTTCGCTGTCGTAATCAACCAGTGTAGTCAGCTTGGCGGTAACGGCATGAATCAGCTCCAGCGCAGTTGCTTCGCCTTCCGACAATGCGTTCAGGGCAAAAGCCACGCCATCACCCAGATTCACCGCATTCGCCAGACGGCCATGCTCATGTTGCAAGGCTTCCCAGGCATCCGTATCAAACTGCAATGCAGAAAGCTCCTGGACTTTCCACTGCAACTGCTCGCGCTCAATCTCCACCGCGCTGCTATCAGCGCGCAAAGCAAGCAACTGTTCATCCAGCTTGCGCCACTGCCGGTAATGCTGGGAAACTTGTTGCGCAAGATCACTCATGCCACCATAACCATCCAGCAATTCACGTTGCGTCGCCGCTTTCAGTAAGGACTGATGCGCGTGTTGGCCATGAATATCCACCAGAAACTCGCCCGCCTCGCGCAACTGCTGCGCACTCACTGCACGGCCATTGATAAAGCAACGCGAGCGCCCTGCATTATCGATCACGCGACGCAGCAAACAGTTGCCGTCATCATCCAGTTCGTTTTCGGCTAACCACGCCTGTAATACCGGCAAGTCTGCCACATCAAAATCCGCGCTGATCTCCGCACGGGCAGTACCCGCCCTGACCACGCCGGCATCACCGCGCTCACCCAGCGCCAGCGCCAGCGCATCGACCAGAATGGACTTACCTGCCCCGGTCTCCCCCGTCAGCACCGTAAAACCGGATTCAAATACCAAATCCAGCGTATCAACAATGACAAAGTCTCGCAGGTTGATCTGGCGTAGCATTACAGTTTTTTCCCCCAATACAGCTTCTCGCGCAAGGTGCGATAATAGCTATAATCTTTCGGATGTAATAAGCGAATCGCTTTGGGTGCACGGGTAATATGCACAATGTCACCAATCTGGATATCGCAATGGCGTTGCCCGTCAAAATGCACCCGGGCATCATCTGCATAAACCAGGTGCAACTCAACGACCGAGTGACTGTTCACCACAATAGGCCGCGCTGCCAGCGTATGTGCACAAATTGGCACCATCACAAACGCCTCCAGTGTCGGATGCAGAATCGGGCCACCCGCAGATAAGGCATACGCAGTGGAACCGGTAGGAGTCGCAATCACCAGACCATCAGAACGCTGGCTATAAACAAACTCGCCGTCTATGACCGCTTCGAATTCAATCAGACGACCGGTGGAACCTTTACTCACCACCACATCATTAAATGCGCACGCAGAGAAAATAGTTTGTTGCTGTCGCAGGATGGTCGTATACAGCAGCAGACGTTTTTCCGCAACGAACTCCCCGTCCAGAATCGCCGCCAGATCCTCCAGCATGGTTTCGGCGGGCACATCTGTCAGAAACCCTAAGCGCCCCTGATTAATGCCAACCAGTGGAATATCGTGACCGACCAGCATACGGGCAATTGACAGCATCGTACCGTCACCGCCCAGCACCACTGCCAGATCGGCTCGTTCACCGATTTCTGTCATTTCCGCAGTGGGATGTTTGACTATCCCGAGCTGATCGGCTGTATTATGTGCGATGAGCACTTCATAACCGCGTTCACGCAAAAAATCAGCCAGTTGCGGCAGCGTTGCGCTCATTTCAGGGCTATCGTATTTGCCAACGAGGGCAATGGTTTTAAATGTTTGGGACATAGTTTCAGATTATAGCGATGACATGCTGTGCTGGATATACCGCATTACCATGTAATTTTTTGTACAATAGCAACCATGTTAACTGAACGCGCACAAATACTACTAAAAACCTTGGTCGAACGCTATATTGCCGATGGGCAACCCGTTGGTTCGCGTACGCTATCGCAGTACTCAACGCTGGATTTGAGCTCGGCCTCGATCCGCAATGTCATGGCTGATCTGGAAGCAATGGGACTGGTCACCAGCCCGCACACTTCAGCCGGACGTATTCCCACGGTGCAAGGTTATCGCGTCTTTGTTGATAGCCTGATGACGATCAAGCCACTGGACAGTATCGAAATCAATCATCTGGAAGCACAACTGCACACCGATGACCCGCAACGTGTCGTCGCCCACGCCTCGCAACTGCTGTCGCAACTCACCCAGTTTGCCGGCGTAGTGATGATACCCAAGCGCCGCAATGCGGCCTTCCGTCAACTGGAATTCATGCGCCTGGCGGAAAAACGCGTGCTGCTGATCATCGTTACCACTGATGGCGAAGTGCAGAACCGCGTACTTACCACCGACCGCAATTACACATCAGCCGAGCTGACCCAGGCAGCGCAACTGCTTAACCAGCATTATGCCGGCACCACCTTCGACAGCGTACGCCAGCGCATGCAGGCCGAACTCAAATCGCTGCATCAGGACATTAACGGCTTGATGAATATGGCACTCACCGCCAGCAGTGAAGCACTGACGCAAAACAACGAAGGTTTGGTATTGTCCGGTGAGCGCAACTTGCTTAAGGTGGACGCCTTTTCCAACATGGAACGCTTACGCCGGCTGTTTGATATGTTTGAACAGAAAACTTCGCTGATGCAATTGCTGGACTTGAGCCAGCAAGCCGAAGGTGTGCAAATCTTTATTGGCAGCGAGTCTGAAGTTTCCCCGCTCGATGAATGCAGTGTCGTGACCGCCCCCTACCAGGTCAACGGCGAAATCGTCGGCACTCTGGGCGTGGTCGGCCCCACCCGCATGGCTTATGAACGCGTAGTCCCTATCGTCGACATCACAGCCAAATTACTTTCCAACGCACTTTCTTTTCATTGAGCCACTATGCCCCGCTATCAGACTGAACCCAGCTATACCCATGGCACCCCTGCTAAAACCGGCATATTACTGCTCAATCTGGGCACCCCGGACGCGCCTACTAAACAGGCACTGAAACCTTACCTCAAACAATTTCTGTCTGACCCGCGTGTTGTGGAAATTCCACGAGTGCTGTGGTGGCTGATCCTGAATGGCATCATTTTACAAACCCGCCCCAAAAAATCCGCGGAAAAATACGCAAGCATCTGGGATAAGCATGAAGGTTCACCTCTGCGTTTTCACACCGAAAAACAGGCGAAACTTCTGCAAGGCTGGTTAGGCGAGCGAGTCAAATCACCGATTGTTGTTGATTACGCCATGCGCTATGGCAACCCATCGGTAGACAGCGCGCTAGCCCGCATGAGCGAACAAGGCTGCGACCGTATCCTCACCATCCCGCTCTACCCGCAATACGCCGCCAGCAGCACAGCTTCGGCACTGGATGCGGTGTATCACTACCTGCTGAGCAAACGCAACCAACCCGCTCTGCGCACCATCAGGCATTATCATGATGACGCCGGCTACATCGATGCGCTGGCAAAAAACGTTCAGGAGTACTGGATGCGCAATGGCCGTCCGGACATACTGATCATGAGTTTCCACGGTGTACCACGCTACACGCTGGACAAAGGCGACCCATACCACTGCGAATGTCACAAAACCGGACGACTGCTGGCCGAAGCGCTGGGTCTGACCAAAGAACAATACCGCGTTACCTTCCAGTCGCGTTTCGGGCGCGCTGAATGGATCAAACCGTATACCGCAGCCACACTGGAAGAATTAGGCCACGCCAAAACCCGCCGTGTCGACGTAGTTTGCCCCGGCTTCGTCGCTGATTGTCTGGAAACGCTGGAAGAAATTGCGATGGAAGTGAAAAACGACTTTTTGACGGCAGGCGGCGGTGAGTTCCATTACATACCGGCACTGAATGAAAACAGCGCCTGGATTAATGCATTGGGTGAAATGGCGCTGACTAATCTGAATGGCTGGGTGAGTTCGGAATGGGATAATGCGGCGGTTAAAGCAGATGGCAATGCCAGCCAGCAACGCGCAATCGCGCTCGGCGCAAAACAATAAACTACCGTTTAACCACCACCGGCCGATTATCCAGCTCATTGCGTTTATCGGCAGTCGCTGGATAATGCTGCTGCAATAAGGCGCCGATCAGCGTCACGCCTTGCAACACCGCAGCCTCATATTGCCCTTGCCGCAACAGGGATTCCATCGCACGACACACCTGCTCCCATTCGTCCGGCGCGATGCGCTGATGAACGCCACGATCAGCAATAATTTCCACATCCCTGTCTGCCAGCAGCAGATAAATCAGCACACCGTTATTGAATTCGGTATCCCATACCCGCAAATCGGAGAAAACCTGCAAAGCCCGTTCACGGGCACTGAGGCCACGCAACAATTCCGGTATATCCAGCGCGCCTTCGATGGCCACGCACAGCTCGCCGGCATGATGCTGTTCGGTGCTATGAATCGCGGATTCGATGGCATGCATCGTCCTGGCGGGGAACGCCCGATGAACCTGCACGGGCAGATGCAGCAAATGTTTGAATGTGCGCTTGAGTGTCATATCACCATCTCCCCGATGCACCGCCGCCGCCAAAGCCGCCGCCTCCGCCACCAAAGCCGCCTGAACCACCGGAACGCCCCCCTCCAAAACCACCCATGAATAACATAGGATTGATGCCGGCAAGCACGACAAAAAACACCAATAAGGCGGCCAGCCCGGCCATCAGAATGGAGCCCAGCAACAGCCAACCCACACCGCCTACCACGGCTGCCGTCAAGCCAGAACCGACAAAACGCCCAAACACCGCACTTAATACCTGACCGATCACCGCAGCGGCAATAACCGCAAAAAACAGCATCCCCATAGGATCTGCCGCATTATTTTGGGATGGCTTTTTAGGCGGCGGCAAAGGCTCGCCATCTACCAGTTTAACCAGCTGACTCACCCCGGCCTGAATACCGCCAGCAAAATCGTTTTGCCTGAAATACGGCACAATCGTCTCAGCGATTACCCGTTTGGCAATCGCATCCGGAATAACACCCTCCAACCCGTAGCCCACTTCGATGCGCAGTGCACGGTCATCTTTGGCAACGATGAGCAAGGCGCCGTCATCAACCCCTTTACGACCCAGTTTCCACGCCTCCGCGACCCGCAGACTGTATTGTTCGATCGCTTCAGGCTGGGTAGTCGGTACGATAAGCACAGCGAGCTGGCTACCCTTGCGCTGCTCCAGTGCCTGTAACTGCTGCTCGATGCCTGCCGCCTGCGTGGCTGTCAGCGTGCCGGTCAGATCGGTTACCCGCGCCTTGAACGCAGGCACGGCAACCTCTGCCCACGCAGAGGGGGTGAACCACGCAACTACCAATAACAGAGCAACCAGCCAGCGCCGCATGATCAATTACTGCGCAGGCGCCGGTTTAGCCGGTGCGCTAAAATCTACCGTGGGTGCTTTGGAGATTTCTTTTTCGTTGTCTACCGTAAAGCTGGGTTTCACCTTGTAACCAAGCGCCATCGCTGTGAGGTTGCTAGGGAACTGGCGCACGGTGTTGTTATATACCTGCACCGCTTCGATATACCGCTTACGCGCTACAGTGATACGGTTCTCCGTCCCTTCCAGCTGTGCTTGCAGATCACGGAATACGCCGTCCGCTTTTAACTGCGGATAGTTTTCAGCCACCAGCATCAACCGTCCCAGCGAGCTGCTCATGTCACGCTGCGCCGCCTGAAACTTGGCGAAAGCTGCCGGATCATTGATCAGCTCTGGCGTGGCCTGAATCTGGCCAACACGGGCGCGCGCTTCTGTGACCTGAGTAAGCACATCTTTCTCGTGCGTAGCATAGCCTTTCACCACATTAACCAGATTAGGCACCAGATCGGCACGGCGCTGATACTGGTTAAGCACTTCCGCCCAGCTCGCCTTCACCTGCTCATCACTGGTCTGGAAAGTGTTGTAACCGCAACCGCTCAGGCTCAAGGTCAATAACACCATTAACATCATTACCCAGTTACGCATCGCTTTTCTCCTTGAATACATTATGTTTATGAAACTGAAAGATACTATTAAAACCGCTGATCCAGATAAGTAGCGACGGACGTCACCAGTTGCTCATCCATGTTATCGAAAAAATGATCGGCATGCGCCACCATCTGTTGCATGGAAGCGGGCTTGCCTTGCAATACCGCTTTACGCGCTGCGGCACTCTTCAATACATCCGGCAAATCATGCTCGCCATACAAATCCAGAACCGGCACGCTGACCTTACGGTAATCGACTCGGTCAGGCATACCGATAGCCACCCAGGTCTTGATCGCCACATCGGGCTTATTAAGCATATACACCGCACTCATGCGTGAGCCCAGACTGTGCGTAACCAGAGCGATATTGGTATAGCCCTTGGCCTTGAGAAAGTCCACTGCAAGCCGCAAACGCTGCACCGCTTCGGGAAAGGTAACAGAATATGCTGCACCTTTGGCATTACTCGCCAGTACCGGCATTTGTATCGACAACGTTGAGTAGCCAAGATCCGGTAAACGACTGCGCAGAACCCCTGTCAATCCCCAGTCCGGATTAACACCCATGCCATGCACTATCAGCACCGCTGCTTTGGCATCTTTGGCCGGCGTATAGAGTGTTAAAAACTTATGTCCATTTGACTGCTCCAGATAAACCGGATCACCCACCACTACGCCGGGAACGACCTCATCCGCCCATTTTTTCTCGCGGATGTAGTCTGCGGAAAACGCAAGATTGCTCACCAATGCACAGACAATTATCCATAATAAGCGATTCATATCCTTCCTCCATATTTACAGTTAAGCAATTAACCATAACGTATACATTAGCAGTAAAGTCAAAAAGTAGCATAACTAACTTTGCAGCACACAATTACTCGGCAATATTCGCAACCACCTTCCTCGATTTGCCTGATTTTATCGGTATAATGCAATATTGCTTACCGCATTTGTCACGGATTGCTGCCATGCTAAATATTCAACGACTCAATACCCAATCTGCACAATTTCAAGCAGACCTAGACCGATTACTTGCGTTTGAAGGCGAGCAGGATGCTGCTATCGAACGTACTGTCGAAGACATCCTGCGCCACGTACGCCGTGACGGCGATGCAGCGGTGCTCGAATACACCAAACGCTTTGATCGCCTGGATGTTGCCACTATGGCCGAGCTGGAATTGCCGGTTGCCCGCCTGCAAGCCGCGCTGGACAACCTGCCGGCAGAACAGCGTGCCGCACTGGAAGCCGCGGCGCAACGTGTACGCGACTATCACGAGCATCAGGTAATGCAATCATGGACTTACCAGGAAGCCGACGGCACCGTGCTAGGCCAGCAAGTTACCGCACTGGACCGCGTGGGTTTATATGTGCCGGGCGGCAAAGCCGCTTATCCGTCATCCGTATTAATGAATGCGATTCCCGCCAAGGTGGCTGGTGTGGCTGAGCTGATCATGGTGGTACCCACCCCGGACGGCATCCAGAATGAACTGGTGCTTGCCGCCGCTGCCGTAGCCGGGGTTACCCGCGTATTTACCATCGGTGGCGCGCAAGCCGTGGCCGCGTTGGCGTATGGCACGGCTACCATCCCTCAGGTCGACAAGATTGTGGGTCCGGGCAATGCCTATGTCGCTGCTGCCAAACGTCGAGTATTCGGCACCGTGGGCATTGATATGGTGGCTGGCCCTTCCGAAATCCTGATCATCTGTGATGGCAAAACCAATCCCGACTGGATTGCGATGGATTTATTCTCTCAAGCCGAGCACGATGAACTGGCGCAATCGATATTGCTATGCCCGGATGACAGCTATATCGATCAAGTGATCGCCAGCATCAACAAACTGCTGCCGGAAATGCCTCGCCGCGAAGTGATTACGGCCTCCTTGCGCGACCGCGGAATTTTGATCAAGGTTCGCGACCTGGACGAAGCAGTTGCCATCGCCAATCACATCGCACCTGAGCACCTGGAATTATCAATTGACGACGCCGATGTCTGGGCCAAGAAAATCAAGCACGCTGGCGCCATCTTCATGGGCCGCAATACCTGCGAATCGCTGGGTGATTACTGCGCCGGTCCTAATCACGTGTTGCCAACCTCGCGCACTGCGCGTTTCTCCAGCCCACTCGGCGTATATGATTTCCAGAAGCGTTCCAGCCTGATCCAGGTTTCCGCTGCGGGAGCGATTACGTTGGGCAATATCGCTGCCACGCTGGCGTATGGCGAAGGCCTGCAGGCCCACGCACGCTCAGCCGAATACCGGATTACTGCGGAATAACAACATGAGCCGCTTCTGGAGTCCGGTCACACACACGCTGACCCCCTATGTACCGGGGGAACAGCCCAAGCTCGCCAATTTGGTCAAGCTCAATACCAATGAAAGCCCTTATGGCCCCAGCCCGAAAGTCATCGAGGCGCTGCATGGTCAGGCAACTGAGGGCTTGCGCCTCTATCCGGATCCGAACAGCGACGCGCTGCGCCAGGCAATTGCCGATTACCACGGCGTGCAACGCGACAACGTGTTTGTTGGCAATGGCTCGGACGAAGTGCTGGCTCACGCCTTTCAAGCCTTGCTGAAACATGACCTGCCTATCCTGTTCCCGGATATCAGCTACAGCTTTTACCCGGTGTATTGCGGCCTGTACGACATCCGGTTCACCCAGGTACCATTGACCGAATCATTCCAGATTAACGTGGATGATTACATGCGCCCGAACGGCGGCATTATTTTCCCGAATCCCAATGCCCCGACTGGCTGCCCGGTCACACGGAACGATATCGAACGCCTGCTGCAAGCCAATCCCGACTCAGTGGTAGTGATCGACGAAGCCTATGTGGACTTCGGCGCAGAGTCCGCTATCAGCCTGGTACAGCGCTATCCGCAATTACTGGTGGTGCACACGCTGTCCAAATCGCGCGGACTGGCTGGATTACGCGTAGGCTTTGCTATCGGCAACGCCGAACTGATTGCCGGCCTGAATCGCGTCAAGGACAGTTTTAATTCCTATCCGCTGGACAAATTCGCTCAGGCTGGTGCAGTTGCGGCTATGCAGGATCAGGCTTATTTTGATGAAACCCGGCAGCATATCATCCGCAGCCGCGAACAACTGGTCGCCGACCTGACCCGGCTTGGCTTTATTGTCCTGCCATCCGCAGCTAACTTCGTATTTGCCCGCCACCCCCAATATGAAGGGGAACGGCTTACCGCCCAGTTACGCGAACGCAGCATTATCGTGCGACATTTCCGTAATCCTGCCCGTATCGCGCCATTTATGCGCATTACTATCGGCACAGATGAACAATGTCATACCCTGATCACTGCATTAACTGATATATTGCAAACTATGGAAACACTAATTTAATCAATCACGGATTGTTTGAACAAATCAGTATTTTCCTAACTTTATCCCAAAGATATAAAATCATGCGCACAGCTCAAGTCACCCGCAACACGCTGGAAACCCAGATTAGCGTTCAGATTAATCTGGACGGTACCGGCATCAGCCGCTTTAACACCGGCGTACCCTTTCTCGATCACATGATCGACCAGATCGCACGTCATGGCGTCATTGATATCGAAATCGATGCTACCGGCGATTTACATATCGACGCACATCACACCGTAGAAGACATCGGCATCACGCTGGGACAGGCTTTCGCCAAAGCAATCGGCGATAAGAAAGGCGTGCGCCGCTACGGTCACGCCTATGTACCGCTGGATGAAGCACTGTCCCGCGTTGTACTCGACCTGTCCGGCCGCCCTGGTCTGGAATATCATGTGACGTTCACCCGTGCTGCCATTGGGCAGTTCGATGTCGATCTGTTTCACGAGTTTTTCCAGGGTTTCATCAACCATGCCGGCGTAACCCTGCATATTGATAACTTGCGCGGCAATAACGCTCACCACCAGGCTGAAACCATATTCAAGGCTTTTGGCCGTGCCCTGCGCATGGCGGTCGAGCCAGATCCACGTATGGGCGGTGTCATGCCTTCCACTAAAGGCTGCTTATAACATGGCTGCAAATGTTGATATTGCCGTAATTGATTATGGCATGGGCAATTTACGTTCAGTGTCCAAAGCACTGGAACACGTTGCTCCAGCCGCCAGCGTTGCTGTGACGGCCGACCCGGAAGTTATACTCAATGCCGGGCGCGTGGTATTTCCCGGCGTCGGCGCCATGGGCGACTGCATGGCCGAACTGCAACAGCGCGGCTTAATAGATGTGGTCAAGCAGGCTGCCGCCAGCAAGCCTTTCCTGGGCATATGTCTGGGCATGCAGATGCTGTTCGAGCATAGCGAAGAAGGCGACGTCGCTGGTCTGGGTATCCTGCCAGGACGGGTGTTACGCTTCCCGGAGGAAGCCATGCTTGACAGTCAGGGTAATCGTCTCAAGGTACCGCACATGGGCTGGAACGAAGTGCATCAGGCCGTGCCGCATCCGATGTGGAACGGCATAGTCGATGGATCACGCTTTTATTTCGTGCATAGCTACTATGTAGAAGCAGGTAACCCAGATCTGGTGTCAGCATTCACCCTGTACCCGTTCCCGTTCACCTGCGCAGTGGCTGCCAACAATATCTTTGCCGTGCAATTTCACCCGGAAAAGAGCCAGTCTGCCGGTCTGACACTGCTTGGCAATTTTGTTACATGGGATGGTAATATAGCACCTAACCAATGTGACACATTTAATACCGAATGCTCTCTCTAACTCGTTTTTATTGATTCCACTCCCTAATCATGCTGATCATCCCCGCTATTGACCTGAAAGACGGTCACTGTGTACGCCTTAAACAAGGTTTAATGGAAGAGTCCACTGTATTTTCTGAAGACCCCGCCGAAATGGCGCGGCATTGGCTGGCGCAAGGCGCAAAACGTCTGCATCTGGTTGATCTGAACGGCGCGTTTGCCGGCAAACCGGTCAACGGCAGCGCCATCAAATCCATCGTCGATGCTGTCGGCGTCGATGTACCCGTTCAACTCGGTGGCGGCATTCGCGATCTTGATACCATTTCCCGTTACCTGGACAGCGGCATACGCTACATCATCATCGGCACAGCCGCAGTAAAGACACCAGGCTTCCTGCACGACGCCTGCAATGCATTCCCCGGCCAGATCATAGTCGGCCTGGATGCCAAGGACGGCAAAGTCGCAGTGGATGGCTGGTCCAAGCTCACTCACCACGATGTGATCGACCTCGCCCAAAAATTCCAGGATTACGGCGTAGAAGGTGTTATTTATACCGATATCGGCCGTGACGGCATGTTATCCGGCGTCAATATTGAAGCCACAGTCAAGCTGGCACAGGCGCTAACCATACCCGTCATCGCCAGCGGCGGCATTACCAACCTGGACGATGTACGCAACTTATGCGCTGTCGAGCACGAGGGCATCATGGGCGCAATTACCGGACGGGCAATCTATGAAGGCACGCTGAATTTCGCTGCCGCACAAGCGCTCGCTGATGAACTGTCAGGCACATAATGGGACTCGCTAAACGCATTATCCCTTGCCTAGACGTCAGCGCCGGTCGCGTCGTCAAAGGGGTCAATTTTGTCGGCCTGCGCGATGCCGGTGATCCGGTAGAGATCGCGCGCCGCTATGATCGTGAGGGCGCAGATGAACTGACTTTTCTGGACATTACCGCCAGCTCGGATCAGCGCGACCTGATCCTGCCTATTATCGAAGCAGTCGCGTCTGAAGTATTCATTCCGTTGACCGTAGGCGGAGGTGTTCGCGAAGTCAACGATGTGCGGCGTCTGCTCAATGCCGGCGCGGACAAAGTCAGCATCAATACCACCGCGGTCAACAACCCGCAAATCGTCGCCGATGCCGCCTCACGTTTCGGCTCGCAATGTATCGTTGTCGCCATTGACGCCAAAGCCAATGCCGAGGGACGCTGGGAGGTCTACACGCACGGTGGACGCAACGCCACCGGACTGGATGCCGTGGAATGGGCCATCAAGATGCAAAATCTGGGTGCAGGCGAAATTTTGCTGACCAGCATGGATAGAGACGGCACCAAAAGCGGTTTTAACATCCCGCTGACCCGTGCAGTTTCCGATGCGGTATCCATCCCCGTCATTGCCAGCGGCGGTGTAGGTACTTTGCAACATCTTGCCGAAGGCGTCATCCAGGGCCATGCGGATGCGGTACTGGCAGCCAGCATTTTCCATTTTGGCGAATACACCATACACGAAGCTAAATTACACATGCTGCAATTTGGTATAGAGGTGCGCTTATGAGCACTCAGGATAACTGGTTAAACAAAGTTAACTGGTCGGATGACGGTCTGGTTCCGGCCATTGCTCAGGACGCCACCAGCAATGAAGTATTGATGGTCGCATGGATGAACCGAGAAGCGCTTAAACGCACGGTAGAGTCGGGCGAAGCTGTGTATTGGTCACGCTCACGCAAGAAACTCTGGCACAAAGGCGAAGAATCCGGGCACGTGCAAAAAGTACACGAAATCCGTCTGGACTGTGATGAAGATGTCATTTTGCTGAAAATAGAACAAATCGGCGGTATTAGCTGTCATACCGGACGTCATGACTGTTTTTTCCAGAAACTGGAAAACCACGAATGGACAGTCACCGAACCTGTATTGAAAGATCCGTCAGAGATTTATAAGCGATGAGCGATATACTAACCCGCGTTGCCGCGACACTGGAATCACGCAAATCCAGCGAAGCAGGTTCATCCTATGTTGCCAGCCTGTATACCAAGGGGCTGGACGCCATACTCAAAAAGGTGGCTGAAGAAGCAGCTGAAACTATCATGGCTGCCAAAGATGGTGATAAACAGCATATCGTCTACGAAGTAGCTGATTTGTGGTTTCATACAATGATACTGCTGGCACAGCAGGGCTTAGGCCCGCAAGATGTACTGAATGAACTGGCGCGGCGCGAAGGCGTGTCGGGTCATACTGAAAAGGCAGCACGCAAGGACACGTTATGAGTGATTGTATCTTTTGCAAAATCGTCGCAGGCACATTACCCAGCAACAAGGTGTATGAAGATGATGAAGTCATGGTATTCCACGACATACATCCCATCGCACCGGTACATATGTTAATTATTCCCAAGGCACACATAGTATCTTTGTCTGAATGTGAGAATAATCATCAGGAATTGCTGGGCCGGATGTTATTATTAGCGCCTAAGCTCGCCCGTGAAAATGGTCTGGAAACAGGATTCCGCACCATGATCAATACCGGGCGCGGTGGTGGACAGGAAGTATTCCACCTGCATATTCACATATTTGGCGGCGGTAACAAACTGGCGCATACCTAACAAGGAGATATCATGGGTAGCTTTAGCATTTGGCATTGGTTAATCGTTCTGGCCATCGTGTTGGTCATATTTGGCACAAAAAAACTGCGCAATATCGGCGGTGACGTTGGTGGTGCGGTGAAAAGCTTCAAAGACGCCATGAAAGAAGGCGAACAAGGCAAAATCGACACTCAGGCAACGGGCCACACCATAGACGGTGAAGTTAAAGAAAAAACCAAAGTATAAGGCGCAACATGTTTGATGTTGGCTTTTCTGAACTAATGGTGATTGGTGTCGTTGCCCTCATCGTTATCGGTCCCGAGCGGCTTCCTAAAGTCGCGCGTACCGTCGGGTTATTGCTCGGCCGCGTGCAACGCTACGTCGCTACGGTAAAATCCGACATCAGCCAGGAAATGCAGCTGGATGAGCTACGAAAAAGCGGGCAGATACTTAAAGACAGCCTGCAAGAGACTGGGCAACAGATCACCGACGAAGTCCACAACGTCAAGCACACTGTTGAAAGTGCCGTACTCCCGGAAACTGACAGCATTCCGGAAACCGAAATTACGACAGCACAAACGGAACTGCCGGCGAATGAACAAGAGCCGGCAGCCATTCCAGACAATCTGCAGGGTGAATTAGCTTTTGAACCTATGCCCATAACGCCGCCGCAACCTGACACCGCCTCTATCAAGCCAACCACACAGCATGAGCACACCTGAATTTCAAGACACATTCATCTCTCATCTGGTTGAATTACGCGATCGGCTATTGCGGGCCGTCATATCTGTCATCGTTGTTTTTTTAGGTCTGTTTCACTGGGCTAACGACCTTTATACACTGCTCGCGCAGCCCTTGCTGCATGCGCTCCCCAAAGGGGGGCAACTGATCGCCACGGAAGTTACCGCACCGTTCTTTGTCCCTATCAAAGTCACCATGATGGCGGCTTTTTTAATTGCGCTGCCTTATATTCTCTACCAAATCTGGGCGTTCATTGCTCCGGGCTTGTATTCACATGAAAAACGTCTGGGCATCCCGCTGATTGTAGCCAGTGTCTTGCTGTTTTTCTGCGGCATGTCTTTCGCCTACTTCCTGGTATTTCCCGTGGTCTTCGGATTTATTGCCGGAGTCGCGCCAGTTGGCGTTGCTGTGATGACTGACATCAGCAAATATCTGGACTTTGTGCTGACCATGTTCATGGCATTTGGCATCACCTTCGAAGTACCGGTTATTGTGGTTCTGCTGGTAAAAACCGGCTTTGTCAGTGTCGCCAAATTGCGTGAAATTCGTCCTTACGTCGTCGTTGGCGCATTCGTTATCGGTGCAATTTTCACCCCGCCTGATGTCGTCTCCCAGACCATGCTTGCCGTACCACTCTGGTTGTTATACGAAATTGGCATTATAGTCGCCAGCCTGATTACCCGTCCCGCCCCGGAAACGGATGCTTACCAACCATTATCGGAAGCCGAAATGGAACGTGAGCTTGACGGCATCGACACACCCAAAAAATAAATCATCGTATCAATACGACCATCTCTATATGCATAGAGATGGTCTTTTTTTGCACATTAAAAGTGCATAATTTGCGATTACGCACAAAAATAGTGCCAAATATCCAAAATAAAAATAAAATATATTGATTTTAAAGAGTAAATTATCTGGCCCATATTTTGCTTTATTTATAGCCTCATTCAGGAGCCGATATGGACAATCTCAAAATAAGCAACGACGCATTATTTATACTCTTAGGCGCGATCATGGTCTTGGCCATGCACGCCGGTTTTGCCTTTCTGGAACTTGGCACGGTACGCCGCAAGAATCAGGTCAACGCGCTGGTTAAAATTCTCGCCGATTTTTCCATTTCAACTATCGCCTATTTTTTCATAGGCTATGGTGTGGCATACGGCATACATTTTGGTCATGGCGCAGATACGCTGATCGCCAACAATGGCTATGAATTAGTTAAATTTTTCTTCCTGCTGACATTCGCTGCCGCCATACCCGCCATCATTTCTGGCGGCATAGCCGAACGCGCTAAATTCGGCCCGCAACTGGCTGCCACTTTTTTATTGGTCGGCTTCGTCTACCCGTTTTTCGAAGGCATCGCCTGGAATAACCATTATGGCATTCAGGACTGGCTGAAACTGCAATTCGGCGCCAACTTCCACGATTTCGCTGGCTCTGTCGTAGTCCATGCCATGGGTGGCTGGATTGCACTGGCTGCGGTATTACTGCTCGGCGCTCGGCATGGTCGCTACCGCAAGAATGGCGAAGTGGCAGCGCACCCACCTTCCAGCATTCCATTCCTGGCACTCGGTTCGTGGATACTGATCGTAGGCTGGTTCGGCTTTAATGTCATGTCCGCGCAAACCATAGACAAAATTAGCGGCCTGGTTGCAGTTAACTCATTGATGGCCATGGTCGGCGGCACACTGGCAGCGCTGCTGGTCGGCCGCAACGACCCCGGTTTTACCCATAACGGCGCATTGGCCGGGCTGGTCGCGGTATGTGCCGGATCCGACATCATGCACCCGCTGGGCGCGCTGATTACCGGTGCAGTGGGTGGCGCATTATTTGTCTGGATGTTCACCATCACTCAGAATAAATGGAAAATTGATGATGTGCTAGGCGTATGGCCATTACATGGCTTATGCGGCACCTGGGGCGGTCTGGCTGCAGGCATTTTTGGTTTGCCGGCGCTGGGAGGCTTAGGTGGCGTTGCCTTCATGTCGCAACTGATAGGCACGGCAGGTGCAATCGCTGTTGCATTGATCGGCGGCTTCGTGGTTTATGGCCTGCTTAAATCAACACTGGGTATACGCCTTAATCAGGAAGACGAATTCAACGGAGCCGATTTATCCATACACAAAATTTCTGCCACCGCAGAGCGTGAAACCAACTGGTAAATTAACTGGCATGAGCGCGTACCAACAGCGCGACTTTGTCCAGAGCAGCCAAAGTTCGCGCTATCACCGCAGATGTACCGACACCCTGCGGTGATAGCGCTTCAACGACGAGTCGAGCACTCGCACACACCCGAAGCGCACTTACCGGCACATCATTGCGCACACCGCAAAGCACTGGCTGTCCAAGCTGCACTCTCTTCGCCAGCAATGACTGGTCTGCTACATCAAATAATGCAGTTTCAGCCTGACTCAGATCGCGTTGCAATAATTGATAAATACGCACCATTTCATCACAGCTTAACAACTGATTAACCGCGTGAGATGACTGACGATAAAGCTGGAAAGGGAAAATCGTAGGCACATTATCCCACCCTGTGCTGCCAGCGACCGGGGAACGCTCCAGTGCCGGCACAGGCAAAATCCCGAATATCGGATCACTGCTTAATTTCTGCACAACTGCCTCAGCAAAGGTTTGCAGGAAACCGGCAACAGCCTGCTCCGGTATCGCCCGAAATGCACGCAGCTCCGCTAACGCTGCTTCCCAGCGTAGCAACAAGCCGTAATTAGCCGCATCCTCGACAAGTTGAGTAGCATCCCAATGACATGACCAGTCAGCCCGCGCCGAATAGGCACGCAGACTGGATGGGAGCGGATAGCGTTGCAATCGCTTGGCCATTGGCTCCGGTATCAGCAAAGCACCAGAAAAAGTGGGGCCGCTAATAAATTTAGAACCGGTAATAGCCACCATGAAGCCTTGCTGTAAATACGCCCGCAAGGTCGATGGCATAATACGGAACTGACATGCATCCACCAGCACATCCAGTTGTTCAGGGAATTGCTGATGCAGCGCCACAACGCAGGCCACACTGGGCGTAATCATGCCGGTTTTCGACACATCCACCAACGTCAGCAACACGCGCCGTCCTGCCGCTATCGCCGCACGGGCCCGCGCAGTCACATCGGCATCCATCGCCGCCACAGCACGAGGCGAACTATCCGCCATACGCATCGCCACCATCTCTACCGGGATGACATCTTCACTAACGGCAGCGCCCTCATCCACCATCCGAGCCAACGCAGTACGCGTACTGAAATGCCTGCCCGCAAGGGCGGCAGCCACACCGCTACCTGTTTCCACCGCATCAACCATAATGGCCTGCAATGCATGGCCCTGATTGCGCACCAATTGTGCAGCAATCAGATGACTATCGGTACCCGATGCCGCAAACACCACTTCCACTCCGGGCAGATCAGCAATACCGCATAGCGCCCCCAGCTCTGCCCGCATCCGCACCAGTTCGCGCGCATAGCATGCCGCAGGCGCCTCAGCGACCGCACACGCCAACAGCGCATCACGCAGTTTGTCTGCAGCAGCAAAGCCTGACTCGGAAACAACCGAAGCAGTCGATGAACCCAGTGCAATCAGATCCGGATCAGGATGAGCCTGGCAGCCATATTTATTGCAACCGCTCCCGGCGTCCAGCGCAATGCGTGCGTCACCGCCAGTGACCAGCAAAGCAGCCGTAGCAGGGATTATCACGTCAGCCTGGATGGTTGGCGGCATTAATCAGCATCTCTCGAAATGCAGAAAAGACTTTGCGCATCTGCGGCTGTTTGTAGGGGAACATGTCGACCGGATCCATCGCATGCACGATCATGTTGCTGTCAATTTCAAAAATCAGCAATTCACCTGCTGCAGTCTCCGCACAATCTACCCCCAGATAATCCAGCCCGCTACGCTCGGCGATAGCTTGAAAAGCCGCCTCATGCTTACGCGCAAACTCCTGATCAAAATCAGCCATGAACTGTGCTTCCTCGGCCCGGTTTTCTGGCTTGTCCGTCATTTCCGCATTCAGATAATGCACCATCCAGTGCCTGGATAATGCCATATGGCATACATACGGACGCCCATCGATGAGCACAATCCGGTATTTCCGGAATAATCCGTCCGCGCCGCTGTAATCGACAAAACGCGACAGATAAAACACATCTTCCGGCATCGCTTGCAGATAAGCGGGAATATCCGCCGCACTTTCCAGCTTGATCAAGCCTCGCCCCGCATGCGAATCAACCGGGCGCACGATCAGTGGAAAATCAGCGTCCGCCATCAGCGTGGACAATGCCAGTGGATGATTCGCCAGTTGCTCCAACACCTGCCGGTCAATTCGCGCAGTACGGGGCATCACCATACCCGGCACATCTGCTAGCTGGGCACATGCAGCATCGCGTGACAGCGCCAGTATTCTGGCCGGGGAATTAAGCACCGGACGCGGCCACTGGTCTATGAAGGAAGCTACGAATTCCAGCACAGGCTTGTTCTGTTCAGACTCGCCAATCGCCACAAACACCAGATCATGCTCAGGCAGCTCGGACGGAAACGGAATCTCCGGCGCCACATACAACAGTTGCAACGAGATATCTGTGTCTTCCAGCAGAAACTCTACCGGCGTATTCGACATCAGATCACCCGGCCCTACCAAAGCCAGTACACGCAAGGCAGCTTGCTCACCCTTGAACGGCAATTGATACACCAGTTGCAACTTGAGCGCTTCCGTCTGCATCTGCATGGCCAGTTCATTACTCTGCTTGAGCTGCAGAATAACGGACAGATCCAGCAGCACATTGGCCGCCCGAGGATGGGTGTTGGCATACGCAATCAGCTCGGTCGCCAACGGCGCGAGATCTATGCCCTGCAACGCCATACGCATTAAAGTCGGCAAGCCGATCAACGGACGCTGTTCGAGTTCATTCTGTTCCATGGCTGTTCCTGTCATGCACGATACTGTCGCCAAATTTGAGGGTGGCCGTAATCAGCGCGTCTATATTCGTGGTATCGGTACGATGATTAACGATGGCAGCCCGAATCGCCAGCTTGCCATTGATGATAGTCGTGGATGGAGCGGCAACACCTGATTCCTGAATGGCCATCACTATTGCCGCATTCACGGCATCGGCATCGTCACACCGATAGCGGAAACAGACTATATTCAGATTTACCGGTGCCAGCAGTTCAAGCGCGGGTGTCGCCACAATGCGCTGTTTCAAATATTGCCCCAGTTCACAGGTTCTGGCGATACTGCGGCCCATTTGCTCGGCGCCATATACCTGCAGGGTGAACCAGGTCTTCAGTGCCCGAAAACCGCGTGACAGATCGGGGCCGAAATCGCATGGCCATGGCGAGCCTGCCGCCATGCCGCACGTTTCCCGGCGCAGATAAGCAGCCGGCGATGCGAACGTGTCGTAGTGCATGCTGCCATCGCGCACGATAATGAATCCGGCATCGTAGGGCACTTGCCCCCATTTATGGAAATCAAAAGCCACGGAGTCGGCACGTTCCAGACCAGTCAATCGCGGTGCCAACTCAGGTGAAAGCATACCCAGCGCACCGTAAGCACCGTCTATATGAAACCAGAGACCCTCGCGTTTTGCCAGATCGGCTATTGCCACCAGGTCATCTATCGCCCCCACATCCACCGAACCTGCCGTACCGGCAATGAAAAACGGCGTATAACCCTGCTCGCGATCCTGCGCGATAGCTGACGTCAGCGCGGCGATATCCATCTGGAACTGCTCGTTCATCGGGATCACCCGCAGCGCATTCAATCCCAGCCCAGCCAAGTCCATTGCCTGGGCGATGCAACCATGCGCACCGGCCGAAGCATAGGCCGTCAGGCGCCTGCCGCTGGCAGCCATGCCCTGAGCGCGCACCGCGCTGCCGAGTGTAGCCGTGCGCGCCACCAGCACTGCAATCAGGTTCGCCATCGAGGTGCCGGTGACAAATAAGCCGCTGGCGGTTTCCGGAAAGCCAAACAGATCCTGCACCCAGCGCACTATCTGCCGCTCTACCTCAACCGGAATCTGATTGCGCCCGCCCAGGTTCGCATTCAGCCCCGCTGCCAGCATTTCTGCCAGCATGCCGACAGGCGTGCCACCGCCATGCACCCATCCCATAAAACCGGGATGCGCATTGCCAATCGCATACGGCAGAATATCGTGCATGAACGTTTCATGCACCACGGCAAGATCAGTGGGCTGCTGCGGCAAAGGCTGCTGAAATACGTCACGTACGGCTTGCGGAGCCGGTTGCCACACTGGCTGCTGGCGGATTTGTTCAAGATAATCCAGCATGTCATCCAGCATGCGATGCCCTTGCTCACGTAACGCCTGCCAATCAGCCGGATCAAGTGACGCCTGAGCTAACTCCCGTGTTTCTTTGGTCAAAATTACTATCCCGTTCTCATTATTGAAATGCACTGCTTGTTCAAATGTGCCGCATTGTTATGACAAACCATATAACTTTAATTTTCGATATAAAGTTCGCTCGCTCATCCCAAGTATATCAGCGACATTGCGCCTATGCCCATGATGAATCCGTAGCAAGTCCGCAATATATTTAGCCTCCAGCTCCGCTATCGGCACACCGGACACAACTTGATGCAGATCTGAATTAGCTTGCGGCAGTTCACTTACCGTCACAGCTTCGACCATTGCTGGCCGGGGCTGCGCTGCGGCACTCCCCAACACGATTTGCTCGGCGCTGATAATACTATGGTGACTTATCGCCACCGCTTTCAGCAGAATATTCCTTAACTCACGCACATTGCCAGGAAAATCATACTGCATTAATTTGGCGACAGCATCATCGGTCAATTTGCACCGCGGCACACCTGCGCGGGTAATCCGCTTCAACATCGTCTCGGCAAGTGCGGGTATGTCACTGCGACGTTCGCGCAAACTTGGCAGCCGCAAATCAATGCCGGCAATCCGATAATACAGATCCAGCCGATAAAATCCGGATTCAGCCATTTCCAGCAGATTACGATTCGTCGCGGCAATGATACGCACATCGGCCTGCAAGGTTTCCGTACCGCCCATACGCCGGAATTCGCCAGTTTCCAGCACACGGAGTAACTTTGCCTGCATCGTCAGCGGAATCTCTCCCGCCTCATCCAGAAACAAGGTACCGCCGTCAGCCATTTCAAACAAACCCTGCTTGCGGCCTATGCAGCCGGTAAACGCGCCGCGCTCATGGCCAAATAGCTCATCCTCGAACATCGTCTCGGTAATCGCCGCACAATTGATCGCCACGAACGGCTTATCCCGCCGACTGGAGCGCTTATGCAGATACTGAGCAGCCAGCTCCTTGCCCACACCGCTTTCCCCCAGCAACAGCACTGAGGCTTCGGATTGCGCGGTCATCGACAGCATTTCCACGCAATGCAGGAATGCCGGCGAGCTGCCAACCATGCGCATTTCATCGCAGTCCAGCTCATCCGGGCTGGCAATTGGCAACACCGCCTCTCCCAGATAGCGCACCCCGACCTGATCAAATATGGGATAACCCTTAATCCGCGCATACTCGGGGCGGTGATGACGGTCAAAGTGGGTATGAATCACCTCATGTGCATTGCCGCTACTAAACACCGCCTGATGCGGGCAGTCTTCGCCATTCTGATGGCAAGGCACTGCCGAACGATGTGACACCTCATGGCAACGCTGGCCGACCACCTGCTCCCGCGCAATACCATAGTTATCGCAATAGGCCTGGTTTGCACCGACAATCTGATAATTCGCATCAATCATCACAAACGGGTGCGCATGCACTTCCAGCAGTGAAGTTAATTCCGGACCAAGTTTAGGTTTCAATTTTCACACCCCTGACAACATGTCATGACATCAGCTTTAACATTAATGCAAAACCAGCCATTGTGTCATGACAAATTTTCACACCCATCATGGAAATTAAAATTATCCATAATAAACATAGAGATAAATTCTGGCACAATATCTGCTATTCATAGCTCACTGAATTAATCGTTAACTCAAGGACAACACCATGGCACATATCGTTATTTTAGGCGCAGGCATAGGCGGCATGCCAATGGCTTACGAAATGAAGGAACTGGCTCGCCCGGAAGATACCGTCACCGTCATTTCCAATACCGACACTTTCCAGTTCACACCATCCAATCCATGGGTAGGTGTCAAATGGCGCGCCCGTGAAGAAGTCACGTTCCCGATAGCACCCTATCTGGAAAAGAAAGGCATCCATTTTATCGCTCGTGGTGCCAAGCGCTTGCAACCAGACACCAACCAGATTGAGCTGGTAGATGGCCAGATCATTAATTATGACTATATAGTCATCGCCACCGGTCCAAAACTCGCTTTTGACGAAGTGCCCGGATTAGGCCCTCAGGGCCATACCCATTCCATTTGCAGTATTGATCATGCGGAAATATCCGCGAATGAATGGGATGATTTCTGTGCGGCGCCCGGCCCCATCGTCGTGGGTGCCGTACAAGGCGCATCCTGCTACGGCCCAGCCTACGAATATGCATTCATCATGGAAACCGATTTGCGCAAACGCAAGATCCGCGACAAAGTACCGATGACGTTTGTCACCGCAGAACCGTATATCGGCCATCTGGGCCTGGGCGGTGTCGGCGATTCTAAAGGCATGCTCGAATCCAGCATGCGTGAACGTCATATCAAATGGATTTGCAACGCCAAAGTCAGCAAGGTGGAAGCCGGAAAAATGTTCGTTACCGAGCACAATGACGATGGCAGCGTCAAAAAAGAACATGAACTGCCATTTGCCTATTCCATGATGCTGCCGGCCTTCAAGGGTATCGATGCGGTATTCGGCATAGAAGGCCTCACCAATCCGCGCGGCTTCATCATCGCCGATGCGTATCAGCGCAATCCAAAATATCAGAACATCTATTCAGTCGGCGTGTGCGTCGCCATTCCGCCCGTAGAAGTCACGCCCGTCCCCACCGGCACACCGAAAACAGGTTACATGATAGAGAGCATGGTTACCGCCACAGCGCACAACATCCGCAATGCGCTGGATGGCAAAGAGCCTACAGAAAAAGCCACCTGGAATGCGATCTGTCTTGCTGATTTTGGCGACACCGGTGCAGCTTTTGTGGCATTGCCGCAAATACCGCCACGCAACGTCAACTGGTTCAAAGAGGGAAAATGGGTGCATCTGGCCAAGATCGCTTTTGAGAAATATTTCATTCGTAAAATGAAAAAAGGCACGACCGAACCGATTTACGAGAAGTATGTATTGAGTGCGCTAGGCATCAAAAAATTGAAGTAGCGCGCAGAACATCAGCAGGCAACCACCCCAAAAAGATGGCCAACTGCTGGGTACGAGTACAAACAGCCATGTTTGTACCTTTTTATGAACGCCTGTTAGTCTTGTGCTGGCTAACAGGCGTTTTTTTCGCGGTTTTCAGAACGTTTTATCCACGCAGCGTCAGGGTAAAATCATCGCGCTCGGCAACAGCATCTGCCAGAATTTCCAGCAGCAGCCAGTAATCTTCACCGAGTGCATCACGGCTGACACCGGGCTGCTCCCAAATCAACTCCAACGGGCCTTCAACATCAGTCAACGTATCCCACAACGCATCCATATTGCGGCCAAAATGTGCCGGGAACTCAAAGGCAAAGGCGATTTGCTCGTAAAAGTTTTTGATGCTGGTCAGGTTTTTTAAATGGCATGTTTTCATCGGCAAGCAGGTATCTCCGTATAAGTTTGATAATGATCAACCGTGACAAAACGTCGCCCCTGTTCAGAGTAAATCAAGCGTTTTGCACCACGGTGACCGCCTTTGTAATCCAGATCCGCTTCGTGCCACTGCCCGGCCGGTAACTGCCGTTCACGATTACCAAAACGATCCCCCCCTATGCTTTTGCCTCTCAGCAAAGGCGCATCCCATAAATCATGGCCACGCCGCCAACCGGCGGCTGCCGCTGCACGTTTGGTGACAAACTTGTCGGGCAAGCTCTGATTATGGGTCGCATTTAAGGTATTGAGGATAGCGGTCAGCTCCACTTCATCTATTATAGGATGCAATGTGGAATTTACCCGGTGAACTTCATCGCGACAAGGCGCGGCCTGCGCCATGGAACTCATCAGCGCAGCCGCCAACCCCAGCCCAGCCCACAGTTTCACAGCGTTTCTCCGGCATAATCCGCCAGGCGCGAACGCTCACCGCGTGCCAGCGTAATATGCCCGCCGTGCGGCCAGCCCTTGAACCGGTCAACCACATAAGTCAGACCGGAGCTGCCTTCGGTCAGATATGGGGTATCGATCTGCGAGATATTACCCAGACACACCACCTTGGTACCAGGACCGGCACGGGTAATCAGCGTTTTCATCTGCTTCGGCGTCAGGTTCTGCGCTTCGTCGATAATCAGATATTTATTCAGGAACGTCCGGCCACGCATGAAGTTCAACGATTTCACCTTGATGCGGGTACGGATCAGGTCCTGCGTCGCCGCACGACCCCAATCGCCAGCCGCCTCATCGGTCTTGTTCAGCACATCGAGGTTATCTTCCAGCGCACCCATCCACGGGCTCATTTTCTCTTCCTCAGTTCCCGGCAGGAAGCCGATATCTTCACCCACCGGCACGGTCACCCGGGTCATGATGATCTCGGAATAGCGTTTATGCTCCAGCGTCTGCATCAATCCAGCTGCCAGCGTCAGCAAGGTTTTGCCGGTACCCGCCTGACCCAGTAACGTGACAAAATCAATTTCCGGATCCATCAGCACATTCAGTGCAAAATTCTGCTCACGGTTGCGTGCGGCAATGCCCCACACATTGTTTTTCTGGTGCGTGTAATCCTTGATGGTTTGCAGCTCGGCAACTTTGCCATCGACCGAACGCACAATCGCATAAAACGGTGTCGCGCTTTCCTGATAGACGAATTCATTGATCAGCATTGAGGAAACCAGCGGCCCTTTAACGCGATACCAGGTACGCCCGTCCACTTGCCAGGATTCCATGCCCTTACCATGCTTATCCCAGAAATCGGCTGGCAACTCGCGCACACCGGCATACAGCAGGTCGGTGTCTTCCAGTACCTTATCGTTAAAATAATCCTCGGCAGCAAGACCCAAAGCACGTGCCTTGATGCGCATATTGATGTCTTTCGACACCAGTATCACCGGACGACCAGGTTGCTCCTGACGCAGACTCAGCAGTACGCCGAGGATCTGGTTATCGACCTTACTGGTAGGCAAACTGGCCGGTAATGCACCCTGAATTGCCCGCGTTTGCAGAAACAGGCGCCCCGTTGCGCCCTTGCGACTTTTACTCTGTAGCGAAATACCACTTTCTATCCCGGCTTCGCACCCCGACACAATTTCATCCAGGAATCGACTGGCCTGACGCGCATTGCGCGCCACTTCGGTCATGCCTATCTTGTGTTGATCCAGCTCTTCCAGGGTTGCCATTGGCAAAAACACATCATGCTCTTCAAACCGAAACAGACTGGTTGGATCGTGCATTAGCACATTGGTATCCAACACAAACAGCTTAATCACCGCCGGGGTTTTACGAGGCATTTAATTCTCCTAAAGGGCTTTAAGGGTATCCAGAACAGCCTGAGCATGACCAGTTGATTTCACACTACGCCACTCATGTATCAGCTTTCCGGTTTCATCAAACAAAAACGTACTACGATCAATGCCACGTACTTCATTACCATACATATTCTTTAATTTCATGACAGCAAACAAATTGCATGCCTTTTCTTCTTCATCCGCCAGCAAATCAAACGGCAGATCCAGCTTGGTTTTGAACTTCTCGTGCGAACTGACGCTATCGCGCGAAATCCCTACAATCTCGCAGCCCAACTGCTGAAATTCGGCATATAAATCACGAAAATCCGAGCCTTCTACCGTGCATCCCGGGGTATCGTCCTTGGGGTAAAAATACACCACCAATTTTTTGCCACGCATATCACTCGATTTGAATGTTTTGTTCCCGGTTGCCGGCAACTCTAAATCATCAATTTGCATATTTTCTCCTGATTAACTTGATTTCAATAACACCACGACCGCACCGCTGCCACCATCTACGGCGCGCGCCTGACAAAATGCCAAAACTTCATCCCTCTGCATCAGCCAATGCTTTACTTTGGTACGCAGAATCGGTTCCTTGTTTTTAGAGCCCAGCCCCTTGCCATGAATAATACGCACACAGCGCAAGCCGCGCTTGCCGCACTGCGCCAGAAAAGCCGCCACTGCCTGCCGTGCTTCCACACTGACCAGGCCATGCAGATCGAGCTCGGCCTGCAATACCCAGTGTCCACGACGCAGTTTGCGCAAGGTATCGCGACGTAAACCCGTACGAATGAACACTAGCTCTTCGCCGGTTTCCTGTCCATCATCCCAGCCGATGTAATCGGACAGGCTGTCAGCCAGCACTTGCTGTTCGTCACGTAATAAGCTTTTGGGAATGGGATCTGTTGCGATGGGTGCGGGTTCGATACGCCCATGTGCGGCAATAGGCCGGGCATCCCTGACGGCGGCTTGAAATAGCGCGAGGTCGTCAGGGCTGAGGGGAGCAGGTAGGCGGTTACCTGCCATAACGCTTTACTTCACCAGACTTTCTAAATAGCGATCTGCATCCAGCGCCGCCATACAACCGGTGCCAGCACTGGTAATCGCCTGTCGGTAAATATGATCCTGCACATCGCCAGCTGCGAACACGCCAGGAATATTGGTTGCCGTCGCATTGCCCTTATGGCCGCCATGAGTAACGATATAACCGCCCTCCATGTCGATTTGCCCGGTGAACAAATCGGTATTGGGTTTATGCCCGATCGCAATGAACACGCCAGTCAGGGCGATATCCTTGGTGCTGCCATCAACAACTGATTTAACACGCATGCCGGTTACGCCGGTTTTATCACCCAGCACTTCATTCAATTCACAATTCAATTCCAGGCTGATCTTGCCTTCGGCCACTTTTTCCATCAGGCGGTCAGCCAGTATCTTCTCTGATTTGAATTTATCACGGCGATGCACCACGGTGACATGACGTGCGATATTAGACAGATACAGCGCCTCTTCCACCGCGGTATTGCCACCACCAATTACGGCCACATCCTGATTGCGATAGAAGAAACCATCACACGTTGCACAGCCCGACACACCTTTACCCATGAATTCCTGTTCGGATTCCAGGCCCAGATACATTGCCGAAGCACCGGTAGCAATAATCAGTGCATCACACGTGTACGTACCCTGATCACCAATTAAAGTCATCGGTTTTTCGGTCAGTTTGGCCGTATGAATATGATCGAAAATGATCTCGGTATTGAAACGTCGCGCATGTTTTTCAAAACGCTCCATCAATTCCGGACCTTGTACCCCATCCACATCCGCTGGCCAGTTATCTACCTCGGTAGTCGTCATCAGCTGACCGCCTTGTGCCATACCGGTAATTAAGACCGGGTTCAGGTTTGCCCGTGCTGCATACACCGCTGCAGCATAACCGGCAGGACCCGAACCTAGAATCAATAACCGTGAATGTTTGGTTTCAGACATATTCATGCACTCCAATATAAGTTAATGTAGAAATTCTAACAGGATTCAATCACCCTTTAACAAGGTTCACGTTATAATTTTAACTTCGATGACACTAAGGAAGCACTGATTTAATCAAACATGGATTGTATGATTAAACCAGTGCTTCCCTAACATAACTATGTTTACTCCACGTCGCCGTTCTGCCACATCACCACGCAAACCCTTGCCTCCCAGGGTAAGTGGATTACTGCGTGAAACCAGTTGGCTACTCAGCGCTTTGATTGCGCTCGGTTTAGCATTGATTCTACTCACTTATACACCGGGCGACCCCGGCTGGTCGCATAGCAGCAAAGCCGCCATCCATAATCTGGGCGGCGCATTCGGCGCGTACATAGCAGATATATTGTTGGCATTATTCGGTTTTTCAAGTGGCTGGCTGGTGGTTCTGGCAGGCTTCAATACCTGGCGCGGTTACCACCGGTTAGAGCGTGAAGAAGAAATTGACCGGCGTGCCACTCTGATACGCGCAGCCGGTTTTGTGTTACTCATCCTTGCCAGCAGCGGACTGGAGTCTGCACGACTGCACAGTCTGGGCAAACACTTCCCTGAACAGGCAGGCGGCATTATCGGCGCGCTGAGCGGTGATGCTACGACGCAGCTACTCGGTTTTACCGGCGGCACACTGGCCTTACTGGTGATGATCGCTGTCGGCTGGAGCCTGTTTAGCGGCATCTCCTGGATGAGCGTAGCTGAAACCACGGGTGCGGCAATCGAACGCGGCTGGCTGCGCTTAATTCAGATCGGGGAAAACTGGCGTATCAAGCGCGCTGGTGCCACGGCTACGCGCCAGCGCAAGGAAGTCGTGCAAGTGCAGAAACAGCGCATGGAGCACCAGGAACCTGTCATCATCGAAACACCGTCACCCATCATTATCAAATCGGAACGCGTGGAAATCGAGAAACAGGCGCCGCTGTTTGCGGAAATGCCCGATTCGCCACTGCCACCGTTACACCTGCTTGATCCTGCCAGCCCGCCGGTGGAGAGCCTCACCGCCGACACGCTGGAGTTCACTTCTCGCCTGATCGAACGCAAGCTGGGTGAATTCAACGTGCAGGCGCGCGTGGTTGCCGCCCTGCCCGGCCCGGTCATCACCCGCTATGAAATCGAACCGGCTTCTGGCGTGAAAGGCAGCCAGATTCTCAATCTGGCCAAAGACCTTGCCCGTGCGCTGTCAGTGGTGAGCATCCGTGTCGTCGAAACTATCCCCGGCAAGACTACGATGGCGCTGGAGATACCTAACCCCAAACGCGAAATCGTGCGCTTGTCGGAAATCCTCGAAGCCAAGATCTATCACGACATGAACAGCCCGCTGACCATGGCCATGGGCAAGGACATCGCCGGCAACCCGGTGGTCGCCGATCTCGCCAAGATGCCGCACGTACTGGTGGCGGGCACTACCGGCTCGGGTAAATCCGTGGCCATCAACGCGATGATCCTCAGCCTGCTGTACAAAGCCGACGCCAAACAGGTTCGGCTCATCCTGGTCGACCCGAAAATGCTGGAACTGTCGATTTACGACGGCATCCCGCACCTGCTCGCGCCGGTGGTGACTGACATGCGCCAGGCCGCTGCTGCGCTCAACTGGTGTGTGGCCGAGATGGAACGCCGCTACAAGCTGATGTCCGCACTCGGCGTGCGCAATCTGGCCGGCTACAACCAGAAACTCGGCGAAGCACGTAAAGCCGGCAAGCCGCTCACCCACCCGTTCAGCCTGACCCCGGACAACCCCGAGCCACTGGACGATCTGCCGCTGATCGTGGTGGTGATCGACGAACTGGCTGACCTGATGATGGTGGTCGGCAAATCGGTGGAACAACTGATTGCACGCCTGGCGCAGAAAGCCCGTGCCGCCGGTGTCCACCTCATCCTCGCCACCCAGCGCCCGTCGGTCGACGTCATTACCGGCCTGATCAAGGCCAACGTGCCGACGCGAGTCGCCTTCCAGGTCTCCAGCAAAATCGACTCACGTACCATCCTTGATCAAATGGGTGCGGAAGCCCTGCTTGGACAGGGCGACATGCTTTACCTGCCGCCCGGCACCGGCTATCCGCAGCGGGTACACGGCGCCTTTGTCGCCGATCACGAAGTGCATAAAGTGGTCGATTACCTGAAACAGATGGGTGAACCTAACTATGTCGAAGGCATCCTCGACACCCCGGAAGACAACGAAGCAACTGGAGAGTCTGGCGGCGGCGATGCCGAATCCGATCCACTCTACGACGAAGCGGTGGCACTGGTATTACGCACGCGCCGCCCTTCTATTTCCGCCGTGCAGCGCCATTTGCGCATCGGTTACAATCGCGCCGCACGCCTCATCGAAACCATGGAAAACGCTGGTTTGGTCAGCCCTATGCAAAGCAATGGCAACCGAGAAGTCATCGGCCAGAATCGCGAATAACCCGGTATCCAATCATGAAAAAACTCAGTCTGCTTGCTGCAATTTTGCTCTATAGCGCCAGCGTCTCGGCCAATGGCATTGATGCGCTCAAAGCCTTTATCGCTGACACCAAGACCGCTCAAGCCAGCTTCACCCAAACCGTACTCGACAAGAGCGGCGTCACCAAACAGCAAACCAGCGGCACCATGGCGTTCTCGCGCCCGGGCAAATTCCGCTGGTCTTACCAGAAACCATACGAACAAATCATCGTTGGTGATGGCAGCAAAATCTACCTGTACGACGTCGACCTTGAGCAGGTCACCATTAAGCAGCTTGGTCAGGCACTGGGCAGCAGCCCGGCGGCACTGCTGGCTGGCGACAATGAGATCGAGAAATTCTATGTACTGGCAGATGCCGGCAGCCATGATGGCCTGACCTGGCTCACCGCCACGCCCAAAGACAAAGAAGGCAGCTTCAATCAGATCCTGATGGGCTTTAACCAGCGCACCCTGGCAGAAATGAAGATACGCGATAATTTCGGCCTCACTACCGTACTCAAATTAAGCCATCTGGAACGCAACCCCAAGCTCCCAGCCAGCACCTTTAAATTCACCCCGCCAGCCGGGGTAGATGTCATTTCCGACGGCAAGTGAGCAGCGATTTATTTCATAAAACCACAGACCACGCGCCGCTGGCAGAACGCCTGCGGCCGCGCAGCATAGACGAAGTTATCGGCCAGAGCCACCTGCTCGGCAGCGGCAAACCATTACGCCTCGCCTTTGCCTCCGGCAAGCCCCATTCGATGATTTTATGGGGTCCGCCGGGTGTCGGTAAAACCACGCTGGCGCGTCTCACGGCTGATGCCTTCGACTGCACTTTTATAGCACTATCTGCCGTATTTGCCGGAGTCAAAGATATCCGCGCCGCCATGGAGCAGGCCGAACAGACCCTGCAACAGCATGGCCGTCACACCCTGCTGTTCGTCGACGAAATTCATCGTTTTAACAAGGCGCAACAGGATGCGCTATTGCCCTTTGTTGAATCCGGTCTGGTCACCCTGATCGGCGCCACCACCGAGAACCCCAGCTTTGAAGTCAACAGCGCGCTGTTGTCACGTGCTCAGGTGTATGTTCTGCAAGCACTCAGCGCCACTGAATTACGCGAACTGGTGATTCGCGCCGCCAAAGTCATAGCGCTGGACCTGGCCGACGCCGCGATCGACACCCTGATCGGCTATGCCGATGGCGATGCGCGTCGCCTGCTGAATCTGATCGAGCAAACCCAGACCGCAGCACAGATCAGCGGCATCACCCACATCGAGGCAGCGTTCATTGATCAGGCGCTGACCCTCAATTCGCGCCGCTTCGACAAAGGCGGCGACCAGTTCTACGACCAGATTTCCGCATTGCATAAATCAGTACGCGGCTCCAATCCCGATGGTGCGCTGTACTGGCTATGCCGTATGCTGGATGGCGGTGCTGACCCTAAATACCTGGCCAGACGCATCGTCCGCATGGCCTGGGAGGATATCGGCCTGGCCGACCCACGCGCGATGCAAATTGCCAATGATGCGGCAACAACTTATGAACGATTAGGCTCGCCGGAAGGCGAACTGGCACTGGGGCAGGCCGTCATTTACCTGGCAGTGGCCGCCAAGAGCAACGCTGGCTACAACGCATTTAATCAGGCCATGGCCTTCGTCAAACAGGACAAATCCAGCCCGGTGCCAGTGCATTTGCGCAATGCCCCCACCAAGCTGATGAAAGAACTGGGCTACGGCCATGCCTACCGTTACGCCCATGATGAACCGGAAGCCTATGCCGCCGGCGAGACTTACCTGCCGGATGACATGACCGAACCGGACTGGTATCAGCCCGTACCCCGCGGACTGGAAAGCAAAATTGCCGACAAGCTTGAACATTTGCGTGCGCTGGACCGGAAAGCCCGGAAAAAATAAGCGCTCTATCACCACGGATAGCACAGATAACTAACTTATCCCTGCTTTCACTATCTCGACTAACAAACCCAAAATTGTTCTGAAATTATAATCGCCTCGAGTAAACGCATCACGGTAGGCGGGCCAGCTGATTTCCTTAAAATACTCCCAACTGCTCAAATACATCCTGAGTTTGTTTCTGGCATATTCAAAACCACCCTCTGCAGACAGTTTCAACCAGTAAATACCAGCCTCACGGTTAACAGGCTGACCATCAAGCCCTTTGAAAAAAATAACGCCAAGATCATGTTGCGCAGTTTGATGACCTAACTCAGCAGCACGCTTTAACCAGAACAGACTTTTGGCAGGATCCCGTGGGTACCCCGCGTACCCGTTAGCATATAAATCACCCAGACAAAATGCACCATAACTTTGGTCATTCTGCGCAGCCAGAGAACACCAGCGCGTTGCTGCGACAAAATCCTTGGGCAGACCATTCTCACCCCGGATATAAGCATCAATCAATGCACGGTTAGCCTGCGGATTTCCGATCAAGGCGGCACGCATAGTATCGGCATGCGCTGCCTGAAAATCACCTACGGCATAATAAGCCTGACCACGCCAGTAAAGCGCATCGGTTAAATTCGGATTGGCAACCAGCGCGCGATTATAAAGCGGTAGCGCATCGGCATAATTCTTACGACGCATGAACATATGCGCAGCACGCTCATCCAGCCATGGGTCCTGCACCATGCCGACAATACTTCGATAGATTGCAACTTCAGTACCCCCGTCGGCCTGCCTGATTTCCCCACTGTCATTCAACTGCTGCTCTGCCTTCAGCACCTTGATAGCATCAGCGCTTACACCTGCTTTTTCCGCTGCGGCAATCTCCCGCGCCCATACCTCGCGGTTATTGGTTGTCGCAAGATAGCCTCGCCTCAGCGCCAGGCTGCGCGGCGTCTTAGCCACAGCTTGCTGATAAACGTGTATTACACATTGTTCATCACCCTGCTCGCTGCAGATACTGATTAATGTGCGTTGTGCCGCCAGCGGGTGCTGGCTCAAGGTTAGTGCTGTTTCAAGATCCTGACGCGCCTTATCCAAAAAGCTCCAGTACTGCTGCCATGCATAATCTGATTGCACCCCACCGGAAATTGCCTTTGGATGCGCAATCAACGCCGCACGTCCCCACACATAGTTCGCTTGCGCCACCCGCGCCTCATAGCTTTGTGGAAACTGCGCTACCCAGCGATCATAAAAAGCATCGAGTGACGTATCCGTCTGCTCCCTTAATGCTCTGTAAGTCTGTAGCAATGGCCGCTCAGCGTCCTGATTGGCTTCATACTCGCTCTGATAGCGTTGCAAATAACCCTGCAACATCCTGGCATCCTGTTTCGCCGCCAGCGCCTGTACTTCCAGTGCATCCGGGATCGGCAAAACAACCGCCCAAACTGAAGCTGAAAAAAACAGCGCCCATACCACGATCCAGTTTCTCATGCACCTCCCCCTTTATTTAATTTTATTCACTGAAAGCAGATCGAAAACCATGACGCTTTCGCAAAGTATAGTGCTCATGCCAAAAAACCATAACATAGCTCACCCAAAACGGTAAACTGTTCAACTGTAATACCCGTATCCTCATCACACGCATACAAGGTCGATTTATGATAGTTCGCGGCAGGCCATCAGGATTACGTTTATTTTTAGTACTCCGCGGTTCGATTCTTCAGCAAATCTGGAAAGTGCTGGCAGTCAACTTCATTCTGGCCACGCTGGTGACTCTGAATCACGGCGACCTGTTCCGCCTGAAAATTACCCTGACCGCTATTCCTTTTACCCTGATCGGCCTGCCGTTGGCCATATTCCTTGGCTTTCGCAATACTGCCGCCTACGACCGTTACTGGGAGGGTCGCAAACTGTGGGGCGAAATTGTTCTGCACAGCCGCAACTTCACGCGTCAATGCCTGAGCCTAATCAGCTACGCAGAGCCACTCAAGCCGGGCGCTGGACTGGACGATGTACGCATCCGGATGGTTTACCGCACCATTGCCTTCAGCCATGCGCTACGCCATCTGTTACGCAATAGCGATGCCCGCAGCGAGCTGCAACCATTGCTCACGCAACACGAATGGCGGCAACTCGACAACACCACCAACATGCCGGATTACCTGATGCACCAGATGGGTAATGACTTGCGGCTGTGCATGAATGAGCAACGCATCGACGGCTGCCTGGCGGCATCCATGGATACGACCATGTCCGAACTGACTTCGGCCGCAGCTGCCTGCGAGCGCATCAAGAGCACGCCCATCCCCTTTTCTTATACCCTGATGCTGCATCGCACTGCTTATCTGTACTGTTTTTTGCTGCCTTTCGGCCTGGTCGATACCATAGGCTTCATGACGCCCTTTGTCGTCGGTATCGTCGCCTATACCTTTTTTGGTCTGGATGCACTCGGTGATGAAATCGAAGAACCGTTCGGTACCTCACCCAATGACCTGGCGTTGAGCGCAATCTGCCGATCCATAGAAATCAATCTGCGCGAAGCGCTGGGTGAAGAACACAAACTTGAAGCGCTGAAACCGGTCAACTTCAGTTTGATGTAAATCCGCTTAACATATTCAGCGCGGCACGTCTCGCGCCAGCGAATTCCAATTCATGCGATTTACATACTATACTGAACCTTTCTAAGCACCCGTTTGCAGCCTGTGCGAGCAATGGAGACGATAAAACATGATAAGCGCCCCCATCAATCCAGATGAAGCCGAACGGCTAGCAGCCCTTCACCGTTACAATATACTCGACACCCCGGATGAGGCGGAATTCGATGATTTTACGCGGCTGGCTTCCCAAATCTGTGAAACGCCGATCGCCCTCATTTCCCTGGTCGACAGCGGTCGCCAATGGTTTAAAAGCAAGGTAGGCATTGATGCCCCGGAAACCCCGCGTGACATTTCCTTTTGCGGCCATGCCATTCATGGCACTACCGTGCTTAATGTACCGAACGCTCTGGAAGATAATCGCTTCCATGACAACCCGCTGGTCACTGGCGGCCCGGAGATCCGGTTTTACGCCGGCGCGCCGCTGCTGACAGCCGATGGTTACGGCATCGGCACCTTATGCGTTATCGATAGCGTTCCACACAACCTTACTGCTTCCCAACTTGATGCATTGCAGACACTGGGCCGGCAAGTGGTGCGGCAACTGGAACTACGTTCAGCCATACGCCGCGAACACGCTCACAATATTGAACTCACGCAATTGAGCACCCGACTGGAACTTGCAACCCAGTCTGCGCATATGGGGATATGGGAATACACCTTCGGCGATGACCAACTCGCCTGGGATAGCATCATGTGCCAAATCTACGGCATAGTTCAGAGCAAATTGATTACCACTCACGCAACATGGCAATCCAGCTTACATCATGAAGACCGCATACGGGTGCTGCAAGACTGGGAACATGCTCTGGCGCATGATCAGGAATTCGAATCCGAGTATCGGATAATACGGCCGGATGGACAGCAACGCTGGCTAAAAACCAATGCCATAATCCAGCGTGACCATCAGCAACAAGCGTTGCGTATGATAGGCGCCAGCCGGGACATCAGCGAACGTAAACGCATGGAACAGATGAAACAGGAATTCGTCTCAACCGTGAGTCACGAATTGCGCACCCCGCTCACCGCCATCAGTGGTTCACTGGGACTGATTGCAAGTGGTGTTGTCGGTACATTACCGACACAAGCTAAACAGATGCTCGACATTGCTCACAAAAACAGTCTGCGTCTCGCCCATCTCATCAACGACCTGCTCGATATGGAAAAACTGACCGCAGGCAAGATGCATTTTGACATGCAGGTTGAAGCACTCACCCCTCTACTCGAACAGAGCATGGAGGCCATGCAGGCCTATGCTGAGCAATATCAGGTGCGCTTTGCGCTCAACCGGCAAAGTATTAATCCTCGCGTACGCGTTGATGCCGGACGATTGCAACAGGTCATCAGCAACTTCCTCTCCAATGCCGCAAAATTCTCGCCGCCGGGTGAGCAGATCGACATCATAGTCAGTCAACAGCAACACATGGTACGTGTAGAAGTTATCGATCGCGGACCGGGTATTCCGCTTGCTTTCCATGGCCGTATATTCCAGAAATTTGCGCAGGCAGATTCATCTGACACACGCCAGAAAGGTGGCACCGGCCTGGGGTTATCGATCTGCAAGGAAATTATTGAGCGTATGAACGGCCAGATCGGCTTCGATTCAGCAGAAGGCCACGGCGCACGCTTTTACTTTGAACTACCGTTGTGGCAAGCGCAGGGCATAACACTGCAAACAGACAACACAACCATAAACACTAATCCCCGTCTGCTGGTAGTCGAAGATGAACCGGATATCGCCCTGTTGTTAGCCATGATGCTGAATCGCTCAGGTTATCAGGTCGACATTGCGCATGATGGTGAAACAGCCTTGAACTACCTGGAGCAGAATAACTATGCCGCGATGACGCTGGATCTGATGCTGCCGGACCAAAATGGCGTATCCTTGATCCGTGAAATTCGCAGTCTGGAGAAATTCAGCAGCTTACCCATCATAGTCATATCCGCCCATATCGCCGACGGCAAACTGGCCATCAACAGCGAATTTCATGCCATAGACTGGCTGGAAAAACCTGTCGATGACGCCAGCCTGAATGCTGCCGTGGCCCGCGCCCTGGTCCTCCACGGCACCACCAGACCGCGCGTGCTGCACGTGGAGGATGATGCCGATTTGCGCCTGATAGTCGCCGCTATCGGCAGCGATGTGGCTGATTTTGATATTGCACGTTCGCTGAGCGAAGCGCGAGCCAAACTGGCGCAGGAACACTACAGCCTGGTCATACTCGACATAGGCCTGCCCGATGGCAGCGGCTGGGAATTATTGCCGCAATTGAAAGCCATGAACCCCAGCCCGCCAGTCATTGTGCTGTCCGGAACGGAACCGCGCGAACTGCAAAATGAGCTGATAACTTCCGCCCTGATAAAATCCCGCGTTTCCTATCAGGATTTACTGGATGCCATTCACCATGCGCTTGCAGACCATTCCACTATTGAAACGCAGCCACCCCTGTAGCGTATGCAAACGGCTCACAGTCAAATTCAAACCATTATGTATAAACACAGCCCCGCCATGAAACGTCTTGCCTTGTTCATAACACTGACTTCTCTGCTCAATGGTTGTGCCATGCATAAACCACCTGATCCGGCTTTTTTTACAATAGCGCCGGGTCGCCTGCCACCAGCAGATATCACGCTTAATATTCCCGGCCTCGGCCCCTGCACCGACAACCCGGATCGGAGTCTGCATCTTGATTCCAGTCAGCCAGTCAATGTGCTGGTACATGGCTGTTTCGGTTCATCAGGCGAGTTTCGCGGTCTGGCTCAGGTGCTGGCCTTTCATGGTCAGCAAACGGCATGTTTCACCTACGATGACCGCAACAAACTCACGCGCAGCGCTACCGAATTGCGCGATGCAATCAATCAGCTCGCTGATCAAACGCATATCCCAAAAATCACAGTGATCGGTCACAGTCAGGGCGCATTGATTGCACGCAAATCGCTCACCGAACTGCCGCTCACTTCACAGCCTGTTCGCCAACCCGATCTGCGTTTAGTAACCATCTCCGGCCCATTCTCCGGGATCGCATCGGCAAACACGTGCGGTAAAACCTGGCTATATCCGCTCACGCTCGGTCTGCTTCCAGCCAGTTGCTATCTGGTAACAGGCGCAAAATGGGCAGATATCACCTATTCCTCGCATTTCATCCTTGAGCCGGGCGTGCTTGTCCCACAAGTCAGCCATTATCTTAAAGTTGACACGGACGAGCGCGGCAGCTGTCGGCGCGAACAAGATGGTCGCTGCGTAGAGAGCGACGACATTTTCTCGCTGGCAGAACAGCGTTATCCGTTACACGAAACAGATGCGCGCACCCGACGAGTAGAGGTACATGCAGGTCATGTCGAGATTGTGGGTGACAAGCGCGTGGCACCCACCAAACTGATCGCAGTGCTGCAGGAACAAGGCGTGCTTAACCCGACCGCTCCGGAAAGACTATCTGCTTTCTCAGCACTACTCGCACAGATTTATCAGACAAATGAGTTCTGAATCCAGCCCCCGACAGACTGGTAGCGACATTCACCCGTATTAACAATGTGCAGCCTCACAGAGTTGTTTACAGCCTCTCATGGGTCTGCATATTGCGCTGGCATCAACGACAACCCTGTCGTTCAAACCCAATAGCAGCACACCAAAAGCATGTCATATTGAGATAGTTTTGAGTGCTAGCGTACAGACCGCATCCGGTGACAAGTACATTCTGATGATATTAACAGGAGAATCATGATGAAATATTGGAAAGAAGTACTCTCAGAAAGCCACAGGAAAGCCTTGCATGAAAATAACGCCCCGCCAGTCTACGAGGTGGAGTTTATTCCCACGGAACGCAGAATATCCGATCGCTGTAGCCCGTTACAACGCTTGAACAAATCCACCACAACCGATGAGCGCAGAACAACCTCAGGGCGTCGTGATACAGACCGGCATGAATGACACCCACTACTGCAGGCACTCAGCTTTAGCACTTACACCCTAGCCCCGGCAAGGAAGCGACTGCATATACGTCAACTCAATCCGATTGATGGGCTTGCGTCAGATAAGCATGTGACTGCATTTCTGTCAGCCGACTTAACGCACGTTCGAATTCGCCGTCAAACAAGCGGGGCGGCGCAAGCTGAGCCAGCGGCACGGCAGCAGAAACTATCAGCCTGACCCGGCGGTCGTACAACTCATCCACCAGCCACAGAAAACGGCGCGCCTCGGCCACGGTGTTCTCACCAAACCGGGGTACGCCGGATAACAGCACGGTATGAAAACGCGACGCGAGTTCGATATAGTCAGACTTGCTGCGCGGTCCGCCGCACAACTCGGCAAATTCGAACCACACCACGCCGTTATTTTGATGACGCGCAACGATAATACGACCATCGACTTCCAGACTGACACCGGGCTGGCCAACAGCACCTGTCTGGGCCCGGTAAATTGCCGCCAGCGCCTGCTCTGCGGCGGCATCCAGCGGGCTGTGATACACCCCGGCCAGCTCCAGTGCATTGCGCCGATAATCTTCCCCGCCATCCAGATGCAATACGGCCAACTGCGCTTTGATCAAATCTATGCATGGCACGAACTGACTGCGTTGCAGGCCATTGCGGTACAAGGCATCCGGCTCCGCATTACTGGTAATGACAAGTGCTACGCCGTGATCAATCAAGCCCTGCAACAGACCCCGCATCAGCATCGCATCGGTAATATCATCAATATGAAATTCGTCCAGACACAACAGCCGTACTTTGCGCGAAAACGCCAGCGCCAGACGCGCCAGCGGATCAGCCTGGCCTTTCATGGCAGCAAGCCGCCCCTGAATTTCATGCATGAAGTGATGGAAATGCAGGCGACGCTTTTGCTTTAGCGGCACACAGGTAAAAAAAGCATCCATTACAAAGCTTTTGCCGCGCCCTACTCCGCCCCACAGATAGAGTCCACGCACCGGCTGCGGCTTGAAGAAATGACGAAAAAAATGCCGTAACGAACTTGGCTGCAGCAGGTCGTCATGCAGTCGTTGCAGTTCGGTTATGGCAGCGCGTTGCGAGGTATCCAGCACCAGCCCGCGCTCAATCGCCTGACGTTCTACGCAGGCAATGACCTCATGGCCAGGGCTATGCATCAGCATTCCCTGATCCGCCCTCACAGCCACGTAACCACGCGACAACATCTGAAGCAGAGTCATGTGTTTCGCGCACCAGCAGCCATAATTCCTGATCAGACAAATCGAGCAGCACGTCGAATTCGACCAGTTGTTGCGCTGTCAGTTTGGCACAATAGTGCTGCAGAAAGCGCCCTAGCACCAGATCCAGCTCCAGCATACCGCGCCGGCAACGCCAGCGCAGGCGACCAGAGATGTCGATTTCGTCCATCCTTATACGGTCCGCTTCACCAGCATGGTCTTGATCTTGCCGATCGCCTGCGTCGGGTTGAGCTCCTTGGGGCAGACGTCGACACAGTTCATGATACTGTGGCAACGGAACAGCCGATATGGATCTTCCAGATCATCCAGTCGTTCGTTAACAGCCTGATCACGGCTATCCGCGATAAAGCGGTACGCCTGCAGCAACCCTGCGGGGCCGACGAATTTATCCGGATTCCACCAGAACGAAGGGCAGGATGTCGTGCAGCAACCGCATAAAATGCACTCGTACAAGCCATCCAGTTTGGCTCTGTCCGCGGGTGATTGCAGGCGCTCGATTTCCGGTTCCGGGTCCGTATTGATAAGGTAGGGCTTAACCGAACGGTAATGCTCCATGAACTGGCTCATATCCACTACCAGGTCACGGATCACCGGCAGTCCGGTCAACGGGCGCAGTTCTATCGGCTGTTTCAGTGAATTGAGCGGCGTCACGCAGGCCAGCCCGTTTCTGCCGTTGATATTCATGCCATCCGAACCGCACACTCCTTCGCGGCAGGAGCGACGCACGCTCAAGGACTCATCCTGCTCTTTGATCATCAAGATAGCATCGAGCAGCATTTTGCCTTCCGCTTCGATATCCAGCTCGTAATCCTGCATATAGGGCTTGCTGTCGGTTTCAGGGTTATAGCGATAGATGGAAAAGCGCATGATGGAATCCTAATAAACGCGTGGCTTGGGCTGGAATGCATCGACAGACAGCGGCTTCTGCCGTACCGGTTTGTAGTCGAGACGATGGCCTTCGGCGAGGTAGAGAGTGTGCTTCATCCAGCCGCTGTCGTCACGTTCCGGGTAATCATCGCGGGCATGGGCACCTCGGCTTTCCTTGCGCGCGGCGGCGGATACCATCGTGGCCAGGGCAACTGCCATCAGATTTTCCAGCTCCAGCGCTTCGATGCGTCCGGTGTTGAAAACCTTGCTGTGATCGCGCAACACCACATCCGGCAGTTTGGCCGCGATTTCCTGCATTTTCTTCAATCCGTCCTGTAGCACTTCCTCGGTACGAAATACACCACAATGCAACTGCATGGTCTTGCACATTTCCTCGCGCAATTGTGCGACGGTGATGCCGTCACCGGTTTTATCCCAGCGCGTCAGCCGCGCCATGATACGCTCCAGCGCTGCATCGGCTACTGGCCGCGCAATGGGATTATCACGGCAATATTCGATCACGTCATTCCCGGCAGCACGGCCGAACACAATCAAATCGAGCAGCGAATTACTGCCCAGGCGGTTGGCGCCATGCACCGACACACAGGCACATTCACCAATGGCATACAGACCGGGCACCACTTCTTCCGGTCCGGTACCAACCGGCATCACTACCTGGCCCTGCAGGTTGGTGGGAATACCGCCCATCATGTAATGCACGGTGGGCACCACGGGGATAGGGTCGGTCGCCGGATCGACATGGGCAAATTTCTTCGCCAGATCGCTGATGCCCGGCAGCCGTTGCTGGATCACCTCGGGGCCGAGATGATCCAGCTTGAGCAGCACATGGTCTCCATCTTTGCCACAACCGCGACCTTCGAATATTTCGACCGCCATGGCACGCGAAACCACGTCGCGGCTGGCCAGATCTTTGGCATTTGGCGCATAACGCTCCATGAAACGTTCGCCATTTTTATTTACCAGATAACCACCTTCACCGCGCACACCTTCGGTCACCAGCACGCCGGCACCGTAAATCCCGGTCGGGTGGAACTGCCAGAACTCCATATCTTCCAGCGGAATACCGGCCCTGAGCGCCATGCCCAGTCCGTCGCCAGTATTGATCAGCGCATTGGTGGTCGCAGAAAAAATGCGCCCGGCGCCACCGGTAGCGAGTATGGTGGCACGCGCCTCGATAAAAATCGGCTCGCCAGACTCTATGCCTATCGCCACCACACCCTGCGCATAACCCTGCTCATCCATCACCAGATCGACCGCAAAGTATTCCTCGAAAAAATGGGTGCGCGCCGCGATATTGCGCTGATACAGCGTATGCAGCATGGCGTGACCGGTACGGTCAGCTACCGAGCAGGTTCGCACCGCAGGTGCTCCGCCATAATCCTGAGTCATGCCGCCAAACGGACGCTGATAGATCTTGCCGTTTTCCAGCCGGTCGAACGGCATGCCGTAATGCTCCAGCTCGATCACCGCCTCGTTGGCATGGCGGCACATGAATTCGATCGCATCCTGATCACCGAGGTAATCCGAACCCTTAACGGTGTCGTACATGTGCCAGTGCCAGTTATCTTCACTCACATTGCCGAGACTGGCAGCAATGCCGCCCTGTGCCGACACCGTATGGGAACGGGTAGGAAACACCTTGGACACCACCGCCACTTTAATATTAGCCTCGGACAGTTGTAGCGCTGCTCTCAGCCCGGCCCCGCCACCACCGATAATCACCGCATCAAATGTACGCTTGGTAATACTCATAAACCACCCCACAAAATTTGCACAGCCCAGGCGGTATAAGCCACCAGCGCAAGAATCACTGCCACATGCAACGCCAGCCGGACCACGGTGTGGTGAACGTAGTCCATGAAAATGTCACGCATGCCCACCCAGGCATGCAGGAACAAGCTTAACGCAAATAACAAACTTGCGAGCCGCACCGGCAGGCTGTGAAACAGCCCTTGCCAGACATTGAAATCCAATGCTGGCTGCCGCAGCAGGTGAACCACCATAAACACGCTATACAGCGCCATCACTACGGCGGTGACGCGCTGGGCCAGCCAGTCTCTCACCCCATAATGTGCACCACTGGCTATACGGTCTACCATAGTCGGACTCCAATCAGCACGGTAAGCGCGATACTGACCGCCAGCACCAGTTTGGCAGTAAAGCGCGCCTGAGCCAGCTTGACGCCGATATCCAGATCCAGCGCCAGATAGCGCAGCCCCATGCAGAAATGGTGCAGGTAAGCCCAGATCACACCCAGCAGCGCCAGCTTGGCCAACGGCTGCTGAAACCACGACTGCACCTCGGCAAAACCTTGTGCCGAGCTCAGCGACTGCTGCAACACATACAGCAACACTGGCAACAGCAGGAACAGCAGCGCGCCACTGGCACGGTGGATGATAGATACGACAGCAGGTAAAGGCATTCGAATTTTAAACAGATTGAGATAAACAGGACGACGAGTACTCATATTGCTCCTAATTCAGTTCATCAAAATAATAATGGTGCTCGGTGCTGATATAGCTCATGCGCCATTCCACCGGCTGATGCTTGTAGGTAAACGCCACCCGTTCGATGCATAACAGCGGCGTACCCGCAGCCACACCAAGCAATTCAGCAATATCCGCATCCGCCAGCGTTGCGCGAATGCGTTCCTGTGCCGAAATAATGCGGATCTGGTACTGGGTTTCATACAGCGAATACAGCGTGCCCTTAAAGGCATTGACGTGCTCTTCGACCATCGCGCTGGAGATACCTTTGAGCAGCGTCGCCGGCAGACGGATATCGTCATACACCACCGGCTTGCCGGACAAGGTAAGCACGCGCTGCATCTGCACCAGCGCGCTGCCGCTAAGAATGCCCAGGCGCTTGGCTACCTGCGCATCCGCCTTGCCACGACTAAAATTGATAAACTTGCTTTGCGGATACTCCTGCTCACCCGCCAGATTACGTAGATGCAAGAAGCGGTAGGTTGTGCCGTCATCGGCATGGGTGGCCACAAAAGTGCCCTTGCCCTGCCGCCGCATCAGCATATTTTCCGCGACCAGCTCGTTAATGGCTTTGCGCACCGTGCCCTGGCTAACATTAAAACGGCGCGCCAGCGCGATTTCACTGGGGATCATCTCACCCGGCTGCCATTCGCCGTCAGACAGGCTGCGGGTAATCAGCCGCTTGATCTGTTCGTACAGCGGCATGAAATTGGGGATAGCGGGTTCTTTAGTCATCGTTTGCTGAGTATATCCAACAACACGTAATCAAGTCCACTAGTCTTATATAAGACATAAGAATATTCCGTTATTTTATGTATAATCAAAATAACGATGAATTGACGAAACTAGGAGTTCATGTGGCTGACTTACCAAACCTCGAGCACTACTGGATGCCGTTTACCGCGAACCGCCAGTTCAAAAGCATGCCGCGCCTGTTCAAGGCAGCGAAAGGCAACTACTACACCACCATCGACGACCGCACCCTGCTCGACGGTACCGCCGGCTTGTGGTGTGTAGCCGCCGGCCATGGCCGCGAAGAAATCGCCAGTGCCGTGGCGCACCAGTTACGCACACTGGACTACGCCCCTGCTTTTCAAAACAGCCACCCGCTGGCGTTCGAAGCAGCAGAACGCCTGGCGCAATTCATGCCACAGGGGCTCGACCGCATCTTCTTTACTGGATCCGGCTCCGAGTCTGCCGATACCGCGCTAAAAATCGCACTGGCGTATCACCGCGTCACCGGCAATCCGCTGCGCAACAAGCTGATCGGTCGCGAGCGCGGCTATCACGGCGTCAATTTCGGCGGGCTGGCAGTAGGTGGCATCGCCGGTAACCGCAAGGCGTTCGGCAATGGTCTGGCAGGCGTCGATCATATCCGCCACACCCTGGATATCAGCCGTAACGCTTTCACCCGCGGCTTGCCGCAGGACGGCGGCATCGCACTCGCCAACGAATTCGAACAGCGCATCACCACCCTGCATGACCCGGCCACCATTGCCGCACTGATCGTGGAGCCGATACAAGGCTCGGCCGGCGTAGTGCTGCCACCAGCCGGCTATCTCAAGCGCCTGCGCGAGATCTGCGACAAATACGGAATTTTGTTAATTTTCGACGAAGTCATCACCGGTTTCGGCCGTCTCGGTACCAAGTTCGCCGCCGACTATTTCGGCGTGGTGCCTGACATCCTCACCTGCGCCAAAGGCCTGACCAACGGCGCGGTGCCGATGGGCGCAGTTGCGGTCAAACGCGAAATCCACGAAGCGTTCATGAGCAACAGCCCGGCCAACGCCATCGAGCTGCCGCATGGCTACACCTACACCGCTCACCCGATCGCCTGTACCGCCGCCGTCGCCATGCTCGATATTTTTGCTACAGAAAAGCTGGAAGAGCGCGCTGCCGGACTGAGCGAGCACTTCGAACAGGCCGCCCACAGCCTGAAAGGCGTGCCTTTCGTCAAGGACATTCGCAATATTGGCCTGGTGGCCGGAATCGAACTGGAGCCAACCCCGGACAGGCCGGGTGCCCGCGCCTTTGCTACCTATCTCAAGTGCTACGAAATGGGCGTGCTGGTGCGTTATACCGGTGACATCATCGCCATCTCGCCGCCACTCACCATCGAAAAGCACGAAATCGACCGCATTTTCAGCAGCATAGCCGAGGCACTTACCTCACTGGCAGCAGAAGGCGAGCCAGGGTTGGACCCGACCCGCTACCTCAAGGATGAGCAGCAATGGGCCGCCCACCAACTGGAAATGCATCAACAACAGGCCACTCTGTCGTGAATACTTCGCGCAACAGCACTTTGTTCAATGCCCCTGTTTTGCTGGTTTATGCGCAAACATAAAGACAGCAAACACGATCAATGCAAGCAATGTCGCCGAAGCAGAAAAACGGCTTAACTCAAGACCACCCTTGCTGATCGGTTTATCCAGAAAATCACCGACCACCGCACCAAGCGGCCGGGTTAGTATGAATGCTGCTCAGAAAAGTACCGTGCGTGAAATTCTGGTTCGGTAATATGCCAGCGCAATAATCGCCAGCATCGTACCAAACACAATTGCACCACCACCGTACCCAAGACCAGCCGTATCCGCTGTCCAATCGCCAAGCGCCGTGCCCAGCGTTTGTGAAAACATGATAGTAATCCAGTAAAACATCTCCGACTTCGGCGAACTCACGCTATCCACAGCTACCGAACCCAGCACGCGATACCAGATGAACAGCGAAGCCATCAGCAAGGTGAACAGAATTGCCGTACCACCCGCATAGCCGATACCCAGCGAACGGTCAGCAAAATCCGCCAGCGTCGTGCCAACCGTGGTTGTGGCGATAATGGTTGTCCAGTAGATGACAGGATGAAACTGCTTTGCCGTAATTTGCGCAATTACCGCAACCATGAATATCGCTGCAAATATCCCGGTACCGATCAGGTAACCGAGATGCATGGACATGGATACCGCATCACCGCCCGTCTCACCCAAGGTAGTGGCCAGAATTTTAATTATCCAGAAGATAAGCGTCACCTCTGGCACCTTGCTGAGTATCTCTTGCTGTTTAGTATTCATATTTCTGTTCCGCTTCGGTAGTTGTCGAGTTGGCGTGACCTCAGGATGCAGCTATCCATTAATCTGGATTGGCACCCTCAGCCTTGTTTTCCAGTAGCGCACCGGTCTGCGCATCTACGCCTACTTCCTGAGTAACTTTACCCACGCGGATATCGAATGAATAACGCAAGCCACTGCCACCTGCTTCTTTTTCCAGCTCCTCATCGGTGATTTTGCCGGCATGTGCCTTCAAGGCGACGGCGCGTGCCTCGACCATCGTTACCTTGGCATGTTTTGCCAATGCCTCGCCTGTATAAGCCTGTGCGCCCACAGCACCCAACAACATCACCAATGCCACTGCTATTACGCTTTTATTCTGAACCATGATGAAATTCCTTGATTAAATCAGCGCAACGAAATGTTTTGCCGTTTTCACAGAGTAAGGGGCCAACTCTTAACAGAGGCTTAAAGATGAAATTATTTTATTAAATGCAGTTATTGAAATTGAGTTTGGCGCTCAAAGCGCCCATAGCGCAGCGCGAGCGTCGGCAGGATCAGCAGGTTGAGCAGCGTGGAAGTGATCAGCCCGCCCAGGATGACGGCCGCCATCGGGCCTTCGATCTCGTTGCCTGGCGCGCCGCTGGTCAGCGCCAGCGGCAGCAGCCCCAGCGCGGTGACCAGCGCTGTCATCAGGATCGGCGACAGGCGTTCCGCTGCGCCGCGTATCGCGGCATCCTTGCCCCACGCCACGCCTTCCACCTCTACCAGATGGCGATAGTGCGAGATCAGCATGATGGCGTTACGCAGGGTAATGCCGAACAGCGTGACGAAACCCACCAGCGAGCCGATCGACAATACCCCGCCGGTGACGAGCACCATCACCACGCCGCCGGCCAGCGCGAACGGCAGGTTGGCGAACACCAGAATGGTCGAGCGCACGCCGCCCAGTGCCATATACAGCAGTAATGCTACGCCCACCGCAGCCAGTGCCGAATGCAACAGCAGATCCTGTTGGGCGCGGGCCTGCTCCGGCGCATCGCCGGCGTAGACCAGGTAAGTGCCGCGCGGCAGCGTGACCTGCGCCGCGATCTGTTTTTTCACCGCCGTGACAAAACTCGACAGCGCACGTCCCTTGACGTCTGCGGTCACCACCTGCAGGCGTTGCGCGTCGTCGTGCAGGATCAGATAACGCCCATCGGTCTGGTGAATATCGGCAATGTCCTTGAGTAGCACCATGCGGCCGTCCGGCGTCTTCAACGGCAGCTCGCCCACTTGCGCCGGGCTTTGCCGTGACCCTGACGCCAACACTACGGCCACATCAAATACCCTGTTGCCGTCGTACACCTCACCCACCAATGTACCGGCATAAGCAGTTTCTATCGTGCTGAGCGCATCTACCGGGGCGATACCGAGCTGTGACAGCGCGTTATCACGCAAATGAATAACCAGTTGTGGGCTGCCAGTAGGCGCTTGCACCTGCACCGCACCTGCACCTGGCACGCTACGGATCGCAGCGGCGATCTCTTCAGCTTTTCGATCGAGCACGTTGAGATCATTACCGTACACATTCACCACCACCGGCGCGGTGTAACCCGAAATCGTTTCATGAATCCGTTCGGTCAGGAAGGTATTAACCGAGAAACTCGCACCCACGAACGGCAGTACAGCATTACGAATAGCATTTAAGACACGCTGCTGCCCTGCACCCGACAGCGGTGCCAGATCCACTTCAAATTCGCTCGCAAAAGCACCTGCCGGATCCGACACCTGAGTTGCACGCCCGACGCGCTGGGCCACCGAACGGATTCCCGGAATACGGCTGAGCGATGCGCTCACACGTTGCCCCAGCTCAAGCGACTGGGCCAGCGACGTGCCCGGTGCCATTTTCATATGGACGATGAAATGTCCCTCGCGCAACGTGGGCAGGAAGCTGCCCTGCAGGAACGGCAGCACCGCAAATGCCGCGCCGCACAGCAACACCACGACCAGAATCACCGCGCCCGTACGCTGCTCGATGCCGGAGAGCAGACGGGTGTAGCGCGCCTTGAGCCATACACCCAGCGGCGGCTCTTTTGCTTCGGCGGCACGGCTTGCCAGCAACGCATAGGCCAGCGCCGGGGTCAGCGTCAGCGCCACCACCAGCGAAGCCATGATGGCCGCAATATAGGCGATTGCCAGCGGGCCGAACAGGCTGCCGGCGACGCCGGACAGCGTCAATACCGGCACGAATACCAGCGCCACAATGAAGGTGGCGTAGATCACTGCACCGCGCACTTCGAGCGATGCACTCAGCACCACTTGCGCCGCATTCAGCGGGGCGGCCAGCAGGCGGTTTTCGCGCAGGCGCCGGAAAATGTTTTCCACATCGACAATGGCGTCGTCCACCACCTCGCCGATGGCGATGGCGAGTCCGCCCAGCGTCATGGTATTGAGGCCGATGCCGAAGTGATTCAGCACGATCACCGCAGTCAGCAGCGAAAGCGGAATCGCGGTGGCCGAAATGACCGCTGCGCGCGCGTTGAACAGGAACAGGAACAGCACGATCAGCACCAGCGCAGCGCCGATCAGCAGCGCGGTGCGCAGGTGGCTGATCGCGGTTTCAATGAAGTTGGCCGGACGGAACAGGTCGGGATTCAGTGTCACGCCTTCGGCAGTGAGGGCGGGTTTGAGCTGCGCGAGGCGCCGCTCCAGCGCCCGGGTCACGGCCAGGGTATTCGCGCCGTACTGTTCCTCGACCACCAGCATCACGCCCGGCTGCCCCTCGATCGAAGCCGCGCCGACTGCGGGGGCGGGCGCCACCGTCACATTCGCGACATCTGCCAGGTGCAGGGTGGCGCCGCCCTGATTGCGCAGCACCACCGCCCCCAACGCTGCGGCGGAGATGGGCTGCCCGGTGGTTTCCAGCGTGATGCGCTGGTTGTTGTTTTCGATGATGCCGGCGCCGCGCACCGCGGTTGCCCGTTTTGCCGCATCGACCACGTCCTGGATAGACAGGCCGTAGCGCACCAGCTTGTCGGGGGCGATCTGGATCTGCAACTGCTTCACCTCGCCGCCAAATACGGAAATGCCCGCCACCCCGTGCACGGAAAGCAGCTGCGGCTTGACGCTCCAGTCGGCAAGGGTGCGCAATTCCATCAGCGAGCGCGACTTCGAAGTCAAACCGAGACTCAGCACCACGCTGGTGGATGAAGCCAGTGGCAGCATAGCGGGTATTTTGACACCTTGCGGAAGAACTGCCGCCGCACCGCCAATCTGCTCTGACACAGCCTGACGAGCCCTATAGATATCAGTGTTCGCTGTAAAAGTCAGGGTAATCATGGACAGCCCCTGAAACGACTTGGAGCGCAGATTTTTGATTCCTCCCAGACCAGACAGCCGATTTTCCAGCGGCTGAGTAACCAGCACTTCCACCTGCTCAGGTGACAGTCCGGGAGCTTCAGTCTGGACTTGCACCTGCGGTGGGGCAAATTCAGGAAACACATCCAGCCGCGCATGACTGAGGGCGAACAGACCGTACCCCGCCAGCAGCATTGCCAGTGCGATGACGACGCCGCGAAAGCGGATGGCAAAGTTAACGACAGGGGTCAGCATGAGAGGAAATCCAACGGAAATGTGTGCGAATTAATCATCGTCTCCATCCCCGCTTACAGGGGCACCTGCTTGTGGTTTAGGCTGGAATTCCTGCGAAAAAAGCAGCGCGGCGCCCTTGACCACCACGCGTTCGCCGCCGAGCCACTGCGCAACAAACCAGCCACCGGGTGCGGGGGTGTCGACGGCGATTTCGCGGCGCACGAATTGCGTATCGGCGGACTGCACATAAACCCACGGCCGATTGGCATACCAGATCACCGCGGAGTCCGGAATCACCACCCCATTGAGTAACCCGCCAACAGGGAGCAATGCCTCGACACGCATACCGATACGCAATATTCCTCGCGGTGCCAGATAAAAATAGGTCGGGCTCTGGGTAACCGGATCAGCCAGGGGTGCGGCGGATATCAGCTGCGCAGCAACCTGACTGCCCGTACCAGACAACCCGACATGGATAGTTGGCGACGGTGCAAGCATCAGCCCGCCTATCGGTAACGCGACAGAAAGCAGCACGTGCTGACCTGAATTCAGTGCATCCAGTTGCGGTGAGTTTGCGCTAAGCGCCCACTTTTCCAACACATCCCCCCAGCGGTTGCGCGCCATATCAACAGCAGTCCTTGAGCTTGCCTGTGCCGCTTGCAGATGTGCGCGATCCGCATCCCGTGCAGCCTGTGCCGCCTCGGTCATTTTGTCCGACACTGTATGATCCTGGCTATTTAGCAACGCCAGACGCTGAAATTCACGCTCTGACACAGCAGCCTGAGCGCGCGCCGCATCCGTTTGCGCTTGCGCCGCGAGTAATTCCCCACGCAACTGCAACAGTGGGCCTGGATCAACCACGTTGGCATACGCTCTGGCTTGCGGCTGGAAGCGCGTAAGCGGCAACGCCTGTGCAGCTATACCGCTCGCCTGCAACTGCCCGGGACTGACAACTACCATACCCACCGCAGGCACATCTGCTAGCGTGCTATCCGGCACTTTGGCAGACGGCACACTGCGCATCCAGAAAACGATAACAATGATCAACGCCAAAACGACCAACCCCAAAAAAATACTGCGTTTCTGTGTCATGGCTGGAATCCTTTGTTGGCTGGTACATCATGTGCGGGGTCAGGCTTTGCTCTTATTTCATGGCGCCATCCAGCGGATGCGCTATCGCATCTTCCAGCGCGCCCAATTGTTGCTGCGCCTGCATGACAGCGTTAAGGCGTGTCGTTTCTGCTGCCAGATACTGCAATTGTGCCTCATCCACAGCACTGCGGCTGGTATAGCCCGACAATAGCTGTCGCTGTGCGGAAGTGACACGCAAGTGTTGCACAGTCACGGCAGACTGTGCAGCATCCACTGTTGCGAGTGCCGCACGGTAGCCTGCCAGAGCACGCTCGCTCTGCTCAATATCCCGGGTTTGCAGCGCGACAAACTGCATCGCGGCCAGCTCGCGTTGCGCTTTGGCCTGCGCGATTTGACCCTGATTCTGATTGAATAACGGCAACGTCAGATTAATTCCCAGCGACCATTTATTAGCACCCTGGTCCCATTTGTAGCCGGGACCGAGCTGCAAATCCGGATATTGCCGCGCAATTTCCAACTGCAGCGCAGACTGGCTCGCGGCATACCGGGCCAGTGCTGCCAACAGGTCAGCGCGATTAGTCAGCGCTGCACGACGCACTGCCGGCGTAGGGATTTGCGCTACCGAAAGCGGCCGGTTGAACATATCAAAGGAAATTTTCACATGGTCGAGTGCCGCCACCGGCACGCCGACTGCTGCCGCCAAGGCTACCCGAGCCGCGACTGCACGGCCCAATGCCATTTGCAATTGCAACTGCGTATCTGCCAGCGCAGACTCCGCAGCTTCCACCTCCGGGCGCCCAGCTTCACCCGCTGCGAGACTGCGCTGCATTGCATGCAACAGGCTTGTGCGCAGCTGTAAGGTTTGCCGGAGGATATCCACTTCACCCAACGCGGATGCTTCATCCAGCATGCGACTGCGCACCTGACTACGAATCTGCCAAGCTATTTCAGCCACATGGAAACGCGCCGCGTCACGCTGAAAATCTGCCTGTGTCTCCATGTAGCCGCGTCTTCCGGCAGTATCAATAGGGAAATTCAGCATCAAACCCCAGATCCAGGGTGACATCCCGGCTATTGTATCGGCGTTATAGCCCGGTGTGAAATTCAAACCCGGATTAGGACGCTGCCGGGAAATGGCAACCCCTGCTTCAGCCACATCTTGCTGCGCACGCGCCACAGCCAGATCAGGATGGTAGTACAGTGCCGCCAGCGTTAGCCGGTTCAAATCCCAGGTATCGGGTGGTACCGGGTCAACCAAATGCGCCTGCAGATACTGTTCAAGGCCGGGTGCAGACAACGAACGGGCGGCGAAAGCCGTCGCAGTGGCTTGCGCTGACAAGGGTTGCGGCACATAGCTGGCACAACCAGCGAGTGTCGCCAACATCAGCAATAATGGCTGTAAGGTGTATCGGAAGTAAGGCATAGTCATCATCCTGATGTGTAGAACACAATCCAGCGGCATATTGATGTTGCGCCATGCAAACTGACAATACACTTAACCCATTTTAGGTGGCAATGAGATGCGCCAGCCCAACACAAACAACGGCAGCGCCAGCAAGGTCGCAAACAAATAAATATGTTCCAGGCTCACCAGACTTTGCAATGGCCCAAGTGCAAACGAGCCTATACCCTCACCGGCCATCAATGCAGCCACCATCAAGCCAGCCATACGTGTTTGTTGCCCGGAAAAAGCCGTCAGTCCATACGACATGGAAAACGGGAAATAGACACTGCAAGCAGCACCTGCTATAGCAAATGCACCGACCAAAACCCAAGCACTGGAAAGAAATGGCAACACGGCAAAACAGACACCCATGCCAAGCGGTGCTGCCAGATAAATCCAGCGCTGTGGAATTATCCGCTCCGGCACCAGCGCCAATAGAATACGGAATAACGTCATACTGCCCCAGAATGCAGAAAGCGCCAGTGCACCGATATGCGCAGGCAGCGACTTATTCACACTAATGTAAATATTGGCCCAACTACCAAAGATGCCTTCGCCAATGGCATAGATAAATACAGCCAGCGCAAACAACAGCATAGATCTTTGCCAGCGCGGGGATGCACCTGTTTGGGCTGTACTCGCCGGCAATGGCAGCATTAGCACTAACACAAATCCGACAGCCAGCATGAGTGGCCATACACCCCAATTACTCCAGCTAGCGATGCCATGCAGGATAAGCGGAGAAAGCGCGGTAGCGCCACCAATGCCGGCATTAAGCAGCGTGACTGCCATAGTCGCAGTGCGGGGGAACAACAGTGCAGCGTAGTGATTAACAGCCGCTAATGTCAAGCCGAAACCTACACCCAGGAATAGCGTTTCCAGCAACAGCAACGCATGTGCCAATGTACCGCTGCTATAGGCTGCGCCAGCCAGCAAGAGCAAGGCAATCACATTTGCGGCAACGCCAGTACGGAACAAGCCATGACTGCCAATGCGTTTTTGTAACGTTTCAGCGCTGAGCGCGCCAAAGATGGCGCCCAGCGTTTGCGGCAGAAACAGCACGCCATAAGCAGTGCTAGAGAGGTGATAGGGTGCGGCGGCCAGAATGGTGCCGAGTGCAGGGATCAGAACAAACGCGCACCCCTGCAGAAAACCTGCTGTATAGACTGCAACAGCACTGAGCTTAACCATTTTCAAGCTGGATTTTCCAGTCACCCTGGGCGAAACGCTGACGCAGATGCACACCGACACGTAGCGCGTTAGCCATAATCGTCAGCGATGGATTGACGGCAGAAATGGAGGGCATGAACGATGCGTCCACCACATACAAGTTGTCCAGCTCGTGCGCCTTGCAATTAATATCGAGCACGCTTTGCCCTGGGTCGGTGCCAAAACGCGCCGTGCCAACCTGATGCGCCACAGCTTCGATACCCATGCGCTGGGTGAAAACGAGCGGATAGCCAAGCCGTTTCAGGATATTTTTCCAGCCACCGACCAACCGCTTATGAGCCGCCTCATTGGTCGGCTGGTAATGCAGCCGTATACTGCCGTCGGCATCCAGGGATACCCGGTTGTCAGAGCGGGGCAGGTCTTCAGTAGTCAGCCACCAATCCACCGAATGCTCTGCCGCCCAACGTGCCAACGGCCAGGGAAAAAACGGGCGCTGCGCTTTGAGGATAGCCGGTGTAACCTTACCGAGATTTTGAATATGACCAAGCGGGAATGGAAAATCTGCTTTACCCGAAGTATTGTAAAAATCGTTGATGGCGATAGTTTTCTGGAACACGGTAGGATTGATGCGACGTGGATCGATAGCAATACAGGCACTGTTGAGATGGCACATGTAGTTACGTCCCAACTGGTCGCTGCCATTAGCCAGCCCTCGCGGATGCAGTGCGTTGGCCGAGGCAAGTAGCAGCGCAGCCGAATTGATGGCACCCGCGGCCACTACCACCACGCGGGCATGGAAACGCCGTGCGCCCTGCGGACTTTCTGCCTCCACACTTTCCACACGGCTGCCTTTGGGATTGGTGAGGAGTTTCCGCACCCGAATACCGGTCAAAATACGAACATTGGCGTACTGCAATGCCGGGAGGATACCGCAAGTTTCTGCGTCGCCCTTGGCATGCAACATACACGGAAAACCATCGCAGCTGTCGCAGCGTATGCATGCACTTAGCTGTGGATTAGCTTCGTCCCGATTCAGCGCCAGCGGCAGCGGAAACGGATGCAGCCCAGCTCTTTCCAACTGACGTACGACATCAGCCATGTAGGGTTCATGTGTGAATGGCGGGTAAGGATAGTTACCACGTAGCGGCTCGGTGGGATCAGCGCCAGCAAGACCATGTGCGTGATACCAGTGCTCCGCTTCATCGTAGTGCGAACTCAAATCTGCATAGCTTATCGGCCAGTCTGGCGTGCTACCGTCAACATGGTTGCGCGCAACAAAATCTTCGTTGCGGCGGCGCAACACTGCTGCGCCATAAAGCTTGGTATTACCACCAACATGATAGCCGGTGACCGGTTGAAATGAGCGTCCGCTGCCATCGCGCCAGCGTTCCTGCGTATGGTAGCGGTGGGCATGAAATACCGCTTCTGCCTGCCAGTTGGCTTTTTCCCTCGGCAGAAAATCTCCGCGCTCCAGCACCAGTATGGAAATGCCGCTGGGTGCCAGTGCACGAGCCAGCGTACCGCCACCTGCACCGGTGCCAATAATGATCAAATCGGCATCCATAGTATCTGCCACTTTAACCTCCGTGGCGGAAGTCTGGGTAGATCAGCATGCCACCATCCACTGCAATGCTGGTTCCGGTAATGTAACTGGCGAGGTCACTGGCTAAAAAAGCAGCAACCTGGCCGATTTCATTCGGTTCACCCATGCGACCCATGGCAATTTTCTGATCCAGGTCGGCCAACCCTTGTGTATCTTGCCAGACGCTGGCGTTAATCGGCGTTTTGATTGCCCCAGGCGCAATGGCCAGCACGCGGACACCTTGCGCGGCCACTTCCTGCGCCAGGGTTTTGGTGAACATAGAAAGCCCGGCTTTAGCACTGGTGTAAGCGCTATAACCCGACCACGGAATAAACTCATGCACCGATGTAATGTTAATAATGACCCCGCTTTTTTGCGGCAGCATCCATTGCAACGCCTGACGTGCGCAGTAGTAAGAACCTTGCAGATCAACGGTAATAACACGCGCCCATTGCTCAGGATCGCTGTCGGCACAATTTGCAGCGCCGCCATCCATGCCGGCATTGTTGACCAGGATATCCAGCCCGCCAAAGGCTGCACCGACCTCAGCGAAAAGCCGTGATACCTCTTCGATCACTGAAATATCAGCCTGAAATGCTTGTGCCTCGCCACCTTGCTGCACAATGCGCGCCACCACTGCATCTGCCGCCGCTTTGTCACTCCGGTAATTAATCGCCACTTTGGCACCTACGCTGGATAAAGCCATTGCAATCGCCTCACCCAGACCGGAACTGGCACCTGTAACCAGTGCACGACGCCCACTCAAATCAATTGTCATCATGATATTTCTCCTGTGATCTGAATCAGGTAATCCTCACCTTGCCATTGCCCGGTTTCCAGCCAATACAAGGTAAATTCCAGTGTGTCGCCAGGATGCATTTGCGTCGTTGGCAGGATAGCGACATGCCCCAAACCCCAGTCTTCGGTGTCCACATCAGCAACATTTTGCCAGCCATTACTTCCCCAGTGCACGCGTGCATGAGCATGCAGCAGCATGCGTAACTCCTTACCCGCAGGTAAGTTGCGGAGACGTTGTTTCATGCGCCATAAATAAAAAGAAATGTCCGGACGCTGACCGTGATAGCGCAGCCAGGTTTGCGCTGGGCGATCAACTGGATAGCCTTGCGCATAACTCAAGCACAGCTTAATGTATTCCGCGTGCGCCCAGACCAGCGGCATCGCTGAACCACTGGGCTGCCCAGGATAAAGGTCCCAAGCAGGGATAGGATCGGTATCCCATACCTGCTCAGGAATAAGGCCGCCTGCCCCAGTCATGGCAGTCATGGCTTCTAAATAAGGAAGCGCGTCTTCTCCAGCCATTAATGCATAGTGACCACGCTCGCCTGCGAGCAACGGCCAGCCACGACCAATGCCGCTGCCATCAAAAGCACTGCCATCCGATTTCTCACCGTAGCCATCACCATTGTAGCGATGCCAAACCGGACCATTGGGTGTATCAGTTTTGAGCAACTTATCAATGGCAGTGATGCTCGCCACAATATGCGGGTCATGAGCATCGCGTAGGCCATACCGTACCAATTGCAGGAAATCAGTTGCTATTTGCTCGTCGGCGGCCAAATCTGGATCAATGGCGCGATTTTTGATCAGCAGATGTTCATGCCTTGCGCCCTCGTGGCATAGCTCATCAGTAGGGGTGCTGCGTAAATAATAGCCAGGCACGTCTAGCCGGCTCGCCAACGCGGTGCCTTCTACCCAGGTCCAGTCTTCCAGCCGCGCATTCCAGTAATCAGCGAGCATCAGCGCACAATCGCGCTCACGACCTTGCAGAAACTCAGCTCCTTCCACCAGTGCGGCAATAGCCACCGCCAGTGTGAATGTATTGATACCGGCATCTTCTTCCCAGCGATCCTGACCAGTGGCAGGACCTTCACGGATGATAAAATCGAGCGCCCGACGTACCGTGTCATGCACCGGCATCTGCGCCAATGCATCTCGCTCTTGCAATGCCGCAATCAGCAGCACTGGAAAAGCTGTTTCATCAAGCTGTATGCCCTGCCAGAAAGGTTTGCCGCCTAGCCACTGATTCTGCAGCCAGTGGCCGTCGGTCTGTTGCGTGGCCATCAAGTAGCACAATATATTCTGCACTTCCTCAATTTTGTCCATGGCCAATAATGCACCCGCCGTTTCAACCAGATCACGTGACCACACCAGATGGTAACCACCGCGACTTGAGCTGGATGCGCCCCATGGTACTGACAGACTGGCAACCGCTGCGCCAGGATAAGTGTGATCCTGATGCACTTTGAGTACGCTCTCGGAGCGTAGCAACAATTGCTTCACTGGTTCTGACAAAACGGCAAGCTTAGGCGGTGGTTGCCAGCCTTTCTGCCATTCACTCCAGTCCGCACACTGCGCTTGCCAGGCCGAGTCAAACCCCTGCATCAAAGCGCTCCATGCCAAGGTAGCTGCAGCTTCTTTACTACTCCCCAACCCCAACGCTAACGTGCAGCGACGCGGTAGTTCACCCCCAAGGGATACTTCACCAGGTTCGGTTTCGGCATAATGCCAGGTCATTTTCTGGTTACGATCAAAATCCTGCCAAAGGTCACTTTTCCCGACGCTGCCTACTGAAAGTGCGCCAAAGCCGGACCAGCCTTTGGCATCAGTGCACATCAACGCCAATCCAAACGGCCCCTGCTCCGCCCACAGCAAAGGTCGCCCTTCCCACCTATCCACCCACGCACAATTATTGTCAGCATCCCCACCCAACCGTGGTGCGGCAAGTAGATAAGGTCGTAACGCTTCATCACCCTCCAGCACAATATCCAGCAACAGAACATCGCGCTGTGGATCAGGACATATCCGCAATTGCAAATTGAACAGCGCGTGCCGGTGATGGATGGTCAGCACTGGGATACCCGGCGCTACGAATTCCAGCGTGTAGCCAGGCAGGCTACTAAGCTCTTGCCAGAAACCTTGGCCGTCAGCGACGATAAAGCCCAGATCCTTCACTTGTGGGATGTCAAGACGAGGGTAATATACTTCGCTGATAATGCCCTGCGCTACGCTAAACCACAGACGCGAAGCGCCAAGCGTAGTACCAACCATATCTTTGCGTGCGGATGTCCAGCGTAGGTTAGGCAAAGATGATGCAGGGGCTTTTCCAGAAGGCTGCGGGATGTGACTTTCCATTGCGTCCTCTCTCCGGGAAGTGCCTGTCGGCTTGTTTCGATTCCCGTTACTTACAGATGATTGCTTCGGCTTTAGTCCGCAATAGATACGCGGCCTTGGAGCAAACAGACCCTAAAAACGACAGATATCGTTGCTAGAATAGAGATTGCATATGACAGACACGCTCACTTTGGAAAAGTTTTAGAAATTATGTAGTTATAGTTGCGACATGACGAAAGTAGATAAAAAATGGAGGCAGAGTCCGGAATTTAATCTGGAGTGGGCTTGCTTGCCGCAAGCTGCTCAGCGGAGTTATCTGTATTCATGGCAATCATGCTTGCATGAAGCGCTCGGGCAGGCAACGCTATAACTAAAAGGTAACCGTCACTATCAATCCCGAGCCATTTGAATTATCTGACAGCCCTAGTTCCGCATGATGCACTTCGGCAATATTGCGCACGATGGCCAGCCCCAGGCCACTGCCGGTTACTTCCGTGCCTTCGCGCCGATAGAAACGATCAAACACACGCTCCCGTTCTTGCGCGGGAATGCCGCTGCCATTATCCATCACGCGCAACACGGCTTGCCCTGCTTCACGACTGACGTAAATACGGACTTGCCCTGCATCAGGCGTATAACGAATGGCATTATCAACCAGATTGCTGATCAGGGTACGCAAATCTGCCTGCTGCCCCAACACCAGAACGTCAGGTTGCACCTCAAGCTGCAAGTCGGTTTGATGTGCCTCGGCCAGGGGCATGAAATCCTGTGCGACTTCCTGCGCCAATGCGCTTAAATCAACGGTTACAAAATTCGCCTGCTCCAGACGCGGTTCGCTACGCGCCAGCGTCAGCAACTGCTGCACCAGATGAATACTGCGATCCAGACGCTGGTTAAGCTTGGTAAACGCAATTGCCCGTTGCTCGTCGCTGGCAGCGCGTTCAGTCAATTGCAACTGCAATTTAAGCGCGGTCAACGGACTGCGTAACTCATGTGCAGCATCGGCAACAAATGCCCGTTGCGCCTGCATGGCCTGATTCAAGCGCATGAGCAATTGATTGAGGGCAATGACCATGGGTTTAATTTCTTGCGGCAAATTGGTTTCATCCAGCGGCTGCATGGCATCGGCATGCCGCGTTGCTAAAGCGGTGGTAACTGTTTGCATGGGACGCAAGCTGCGTCCCACTGACCACCAGATCAGCCCGGCCAGCAGCGGAATAAGCACGAAAAACGGCATCAGCATGCGCACCGCCAGTGCTGCCGCCAATTCCTCGCGCACCATCATGGGTTGCGCAACCTGAATGTATTGCCCACGCCGCTGTGTGCTGTACAACCGCCAGGGCTGCTGCTGGTAATTCACCGTATGCAGGCCAGTTGCGGCATAACGGGGCAAAGCCCGTGACGGATAGGATACGAACAACAGCTTGCCCTGGGCATCCCACACCTGAATAACATTATCTTCCTCGGGATCTTCATCGCCCGCTGTTACCGCAGGCAACTGACTACGACCCGGCAATGACAACGCGATTTGCTTGATCTGGTAATCGAATAGCTCATTCGCCTCATCCTGCGCCAGCCAGTACATGCTCAAGCCCGCGATGCCTGTGCTGATCAGCATGCCGACGATGAGCCAGAGCAGCAGGCGTTGCCGGATCGAATTCATGCTGCCGCCACTTTATAACCTACACCGCGCACATTGCGTATGAAGTCGGTGCCGAGTTTTTTACGCAGGTGATGTATGTAGACTTCGACCGCATTGCTGCCGATTTCCTGATCCCAGCCGTAGAGCTTTTCTTCCAGCTCGGCCAGTGACAGCACCCGCTCGGGCGGATCGAGCAAGGCTTGCAACAGGGCAAACTCACGCGCAGACAAATTCAGCACGTTACCATTCAGAAACACCTCCCGACTTGCCGGGTTGAGCGTCACCCCGCCATATGCAATTACCGGCTGGGCACGCCCCGCCTGACGACGCAACAGCGCACGCACACGGGCAAACAGCTCATCCAGATCAAACGGTTTGACCAGATAATCGTCCGCCCCCGCATCCAGACCGCTCACCCTGTCCGCCGTGGCATCACGCGCCGTAATAATCAGCACCGGCAACATACCGCCACGCTGCCGATACTCGCTTAACACCTGCAAGCCCTGTTTCTTCGGCAACCCCAGGTCCAGCAGCAACAGATCATACACACCGTTATCCAGCGCCAGCTCGGCACTGCGCCCATCACGCACCCAGTCCACGGCATAGTTTTCGCTGACCAGCGCCTCGTGCAGGCTCTCGCCTATCATTGCATCATCCTCTACCAACAGTAAACGCATGGCTGACCTTAATCCTGATTATCACTCAGCCGAATCGGCAATGAGCAGTTGCTGTTTTTGCTGCATGGTTAAGTATGCAATCAAAATAACAATAGCGCCAAGAAAAACGCCACTGGTTCCGACAGTCCCTAAACCCAAGCCACCCACATTGACAGGCTGCGACAGCAAATCACCCATGGAGGCGCCAAATGGGCGAGTCAGTATGTAAGCCAGCCAGAATGCCAATACCGCATTCAGTTTAAAGCGATAATGAGCCAGCGTGATTATGGCTATGACAGCACCAAACATCACCGCAGATAATGCGTACCCCACTGCCAGATGCTCGGCCACCAAATCACCTGCCGCCGTCCCCAGCGCAAAGGTAAACAAGATCGCTGCCCAGTAAAACAATTCACGTTTGGCGGTGTAAATGCTGTGTATCGACAAGGTTTTCTCACTCGCGTACCACAGCGCAAACACGGCAGCCAAAGCGATACTGAATAACACGGTAATTGTAACCAGACTCACGCCCAGATTATCCACCAGGTTATCCGTAATCAGGGTGCCGACCACACTAACCATGACCACCACCAGCCAGTAACTAATGGGCACATAACGCTTTAATTTGAACTGAACCAGCAACGCAAACACCAGCAAACCACTCATCACCCAGGATGTATTAATCAGCCCCAGCTTCATGGTAAATGACAGGAAATCCGCGGCGGTTTCGCCGACTGTCGTTGCCATGATTTTGATTACCCAGAAAAACAGGGTAATTTCAGGCACGCGGTTAAACAACTTATTCATGATGGCTCCCCACAGTATTAGTAAGTCTGGAGGATAAAACAGGAATACTTAACGCAGACTTAACATCGCCTGCGGCCTGAATAGCAAGCCGATATACGCGAGAATTCAGATGCAGAATTTCATGTTAGGATGCTGAAAACTACGATGCCATGAAATGCAAAATACGCTCATCAGTCAGCAGCACGACGGGCGCTTAATAGTTCGATATCGACCTGACCTGGCTTGCATTCCCGGACATGGACTGGTCAATTTTTTGACGTTCCGATCTATAACAACACAGCCATGAACACCATCAACACACGAATCGCAACACTAGATGACCTTGAAATCACGGCAACGCTGTTTGACGCCTATCGCCAGTTCTATGAGCAAACACCCGATTTGCCTTTAGCCACTGAATTTATTCGTAACCGCATCCAGAATAATGAGTCAGTCATCATTCTGGCCAGCAACGACAACCAGCACGTTATCGGTTTCTGCCAGCTCTACCCCACCTTCTGCTCAGTGGAAGCAAAGCCCATTTACTCGCTGTATGACTTGTTTGTAGTGCCTGAAGCCCGACGCTCAGGTGCAGGCAAGATTCTTTTGCAGGAAGCCGAGCGTCTTGCAGCCGAAAACGGCATGGCGCGTATGGATCTAACAACCGCAAAGACCAACAAACCCGCGCAAGCCGCCTACGAAAAACTCGGCTGGATTCGGGATGACGTGTTTTATGCGTACAGCAAACACATCGAGATTTGATCTATTCGAACAGTTGCAATTCAGATGTAACGCAGCCCCATGGTGACGCCACCAGCAACATCAAGCTTAAAATGGCTCATAAACAACCCCATAACTACAATAAAGACTCATTTATGAATCACAACCATTGACAAGCGCTATTCACGCACTATAGAATGACTCTTAAATAAGACCTTAACACACTTAAAGCACTATTTATGAATCATGCGCGTAACTCAATCAGCCAGCCTGACACCCCCCTTAGATAAACAAGCCGCCCAGATAGGCGAGGCTCTGGTGCGACTACGCCAAGCGCGTCAGGTTAAGCAGTCAGACGCTGCCTTGCGCGCAGGCATTTCACGCGCTACTGCACAACGACTGGAGCACGGCGACCCTGGAGTCGCCCTGGGAGGCATCTTGCGCTACCTCGATGCGATCGCCCCCGGCGTGACTTTACTAAAACTGCTCACCGGCGAGGATCCATCGCTGGTTGCTATGGAACATAAGTTACGCAGCCAGCGAGTACGCGGACTTACAGCCGCCGAGCTCAGGGAACTGGACTTTTAATGGCCGCCACAACGACCAGTCTTTATGTTTTCGCACATATCGATGGTGAATTTGCACCTGCCGGGAAACTGAACCTCGCGGAGCATGATCAGCAAACGGCGGCATCAACCTTTACCTATGGCCTACGCTACATCGAACGCCCTAATGCAATCGAAATAGATCCCGTCGGATTAAGCTTGAAACCGATAGAAAACGTAACGGGCAAGCTGCTCGTGCCGCCTAACGGTCTGTCGTTTTTTGGCGGCATCCGCGATGCGGCGCCTGATGCATGGGGGCGCCGACTTATCGAAGCCCGGCTCCGTGTGCCGGCAAACAGCCTGCCGGAGTCTGCTTACCTGTTAGGGGCTGGCAGCGACCGCGCAGGCGCTCTGGATATTCGCACTTCGCTAGACGCACCGGCTCAAGACTCACGGGGATCGGCCCCATCACTTGAGTACCTGCTGGAAGCTGCAGAACGCGTTGAATCCGGACTGCCCGTCCCAGACAGATTATCGGATATATTCATCGCCGGCACCGGCCTGGGCGGAATGCGACCCAAAGTCAGCATTCGCGACAGCGAACATCATCTCTGGCTCGCCAAATTTCCCAGCATTGGCGACAGCCTGATTGATATCCCGCTAATCGAGCATGCCACCCTCCGGCTAGCCGCACTGGCAGGCTTAGCCGTACCGGAAACCAAAATAATCAGAGTACTGGAAAAAAATGTAATGTTGATACGCCGCTTCGATCGGTCATGGACAACAACAGACAAACCAGCAGAGATCAGACACCACATGATCAGTGCGCTGACCCTGCTGGCTTGCGAGGAATCGGACTCACCAAACAAAAGTTACATGGATATCGTCAGCGCCATGCGGCGTTACTGTGGCACGGCCTACCTCAAGGCCGACATAGCTGAACTATATGCCCGCATGGTTTTCAATATCCTGGTAAGCAACGACGACGACCATCTGCGCAACCATGCATTCCTGCGCGACCCCGGCTCGGGCGAGTGGCGACTCAGCCCCCTATATGATGTGATGCCGCGAGCCGGCTTGGCAAGCGAACGCTTCCTGCATCTCGGCGTCGGCGCCAAAGGACGACTCGCCGATTTGGATAACGCCTATTCGGCCAAAGAACGCTTCGGCTTGCTGGCCCCCGATGCATGCGCAATCATTGACCGGGTCTGGCGAGTAGTGCGTCAATGGCAACTGCACTTCGAGGCATTCGACGTACCGGCAGAACAGATAGCACGAATCTCCCCCGCATTTCGGCATATTGACGATGTGTCTAGCCCAGAATTGCGCAAACAACTTTAGCAGGAAATTTGTCTTGGACTGTGGGAATCAGGAGACTGACATAGGCTGTGGGGCTGACCCAATTATCTGCATCGAGATTTAATCTATACAAACCGATTCTATAATTTCAGCTGATACCAGATTTGTTCGAGGCATTGAAAGCAACATCTGTATGTAAGGCTAGTTCTGAGAGACTGGGGTAAATGGCCCATAGTGACCCGATTCGATCAGTTAAACTGACCCGACCTAACGTCCGGTTTTCGGCCAAAGGAGACATTAGCAGTCTTCTGAAAAAGGTAGTCGTCCCTTCAATACTTTGCCACCACGGTGTCATATAGTCCATAGTGTCTTAAGCCCTCATGGCTCTCGATTCCCGTATAGCGAAGTGATGCATCTTCGTAACGACGAAAGGCAAAGACGGCTTGGTTCATCTGCTCAGTATTGAAAACCTTAAGACGGACGAGCAGGTGAAAGTCTTTGACCGTCAAACCGGTGACAGCTAGAAACAGGTCCGGTTCGAGCTTGGTGATCACATCCTGCAACGTGTTTTCTCGGAAGTCGGTGAGGTACATAAATGCCGGAATGCGGGTTGCGAACTTAATCAACTTCTCCTGCACCAGTTTGCGTTTGGACTTGTACTCTTTCTCTTCGTCGGAGAGTTCCTTCTTCTCCTTTGCTGACAAGTCATTGTCCTTGGCCTTGTTCTTGAGCTCCTTGACCTTCTCGCTCTTGTTGATGATGGTCTCGATGACGTTGTCACCCAGCGCGCGCCAGCCTTCGATCCGCTCCACGGCGGCCATCGCCTCGACATTATCCAGAATGCGGCGCAAGGTGTCGTTGTCCACGTTCACCAGCATTGCGCTCTCCCACTTGCGTGCCAGCAGCGTGGCCGATGTCCCCGCCATTGCGATGTCGAGAATGCCCCCTGCGTCAATCTGCGTCATGTTCGCGCCGTCATAGGCCAGCACAGGCAGAAACGATACGAGCTCCTTAACCGCATTCTCCGGGTTCGGCTCGTTGGGCGACAGGCCAATCCCGTACTCCGAGAGTTGCCGCAGCGCGCGGGTGGGCGCAAAGTCGAACACGAAGCAGACGGGCTTGAGTATCTCCTCCTCGTTCGGGTTGTCGCCGTTGGGGTTTTTGATCGACCACGCCGACTGCACGCGGAATGCGGCCTGAAAATAGGTCTCGGGGGACTTGAGATTGCGCAGCATCAAGATCGACGACCACTGCGACACGGTGACGCCTGTCGTGAGCTTGCCGCACGAGAGCGTGATGGTCTTGGTGTCGAATCCGCTCCCGATCGCTTTGCGCACTGGCGGCAACGCCTCCAGCCCAATGCCCGCCGAGGCACCTGCGGCGACGACCACCTCGTAGTCATGCCAAAAGACATTGTGCTTTTCAGCCAGCAGGTTCCCCATCGCATGGCAGGCCGCGACGTTGGGCAGGAACCAGAACGCGTGCTGCAAATAGGGCAGCACGCGCACATCCGAATACGGAAACGGTGGCCGCGTACCGGTCTTCAGATGCTCGACCGATTTGGGCGCATAGCCCCCACGGATGATGTCCAGCCACTTTTGCACATCGTTTTTATGCTTGAATTTCGCGGTTTTGCCCGTGCCGGTCGCGGCGAAAAACTCGTTGAGGTCGAACTCGTCAAACTCGCCGCCGCTCGCAATGGCCAGTAGTTCGTCCGGCATCTGATACGTCAATAGCCGCATCTGCGGCATCGCAGCGTAGGGGTTGCGCTGGTTTGGATTTGTAGCGGCGAACGCTTCCTTGGCGCGCTGTTCGTCGGTATACGTCCAGTTGAAAATCTGCTCCTCGATGAACTCCCCCGTGGACAGCGCCTTGAACGGCGTGCCGGAGAGGTACAGGTAAGCCCGTGTGGTGATGGGCAGAAACTCGGTCTCCTTCTCAGAGAGCACGCTCAAGTCCTCGTTCACGTCCCGCAGGTCTGCCGCGTACTCAAGGGCGGACTCCTTCTTGGCAACCACCTCCTCCTCGCCCTCGAACAGCTCTTTTGCGGTCTCGCGCCAGGCACCGAAGTGGTACTCGTCAAACACCACAAGGTCCCAATTCACCGTGTGCAGCCACTCGTTCTTGGGCTTGATGTTTCCCACAGCGTCACGGCCAAGCAGGTCCTGAAAAGAACCGAAATAGACCACCGGCTTCTTCGAGTTGATCTGCGTCGGATCGCCACCGGAGGATTTTGACAGGTACTGCCACCCATCAAAATCAACATGCGATTCAAGGTCGCTTTGCCAGGCATCCTCGACCGCAGGCTTGAACGTCAGCACTAGAACGCGCTTGGCCTTCAGTTTCTTCGCTAACTGGTAGGTGGTGAAGGTCTTGCCAAAGCGCATCTTCGCGTTCCACAGAAAACGCGGAACGGCATTCTTGTTTTCGGCCCAGATCGACTTGTAATAGTCAAAGGTCTTGTTCACGGCATCAAACTGCTCCCGGCGCATCGGGAAAGTTTCGTGATGCGTACCCGTGAATTTCTGGCCGGTGCGCAGCTCGGCGAGCACGGTCTTCACGTCCTTGACCGAGCAACGCATCCACTCCAATTCGACGTTCTCGAAACCCTTCCTCACGAGCGCCGCGCGCACATCGTGATCGCTGAAGAGGGAGCAGTCGTCGCGCTCGGCGGATTCATCCAACTCGATTTTGTAGTTCTTGATGGCGGCGGTCTTAACCTGCTCCGCGATGCGTTGCTTCACATTGCGCGTCGTCTGCCCCACCTTGAGCAGACCTTTGTGTGCCTTGTCGTCAATCGTGTAGGCGTAAATGCGAGGACGGGCTTCTGGCTTGGGCGCGAGGATGTCCTCGATGGTCTTACTCATCTTCTTCGACTACCGTGACATCTTCGAGAAAATCACTGGCGAGATCCATCGGGCGGACTATCTTTTCAATGAAGGCAATCTCACTGACCGTCAGGTCGTATTTGGCGTAGAGATCAGCGTCCGTCCACTGTTTAGTCCAATCCTGCGTGGGCACGAAGGTATAAACCTTGCGCGTGGTGTCTTGCGAAGGTTTGTGCAGAAGAATCAGCAGGCGCGTCAGCCGACAGGTGAGGTAGGACAAAACACTCTCTGCCTCGCTCTTGGAATCGAGCGGGCCGATGCACAAATACGTTTCGGAACAGATGCTGCCCGGCTCACCAATGAAGGGCGTACTGAGGATGCGATGCGGATAGGTGTCACGATTGCCGGTGCCGGGCGCAGCGCGGCCGATGTAAATTTTCCACTTGTCGATGAGTTCAGTACCGGACGGCACGGAGTTTCTGGCGACGTACCCTGTCCCGCCGTTCTGGTAGATGAGCACATCACCAGCGCGCTTTGTTGCCTTGCCCTTGAAAGTTGTTTCAAGTGCGAACGGCTTTCTGGAGCTGACGAGCCGATCAAATCGCTTACTTTCTGGGAGCAAGAGAGTTTCAGATTGCCCTGTTTCGACAGAAACAACCTTCTTGAGAATCGACAGTCCTTCGTTGAATCGAATGAACACATCCGCGCCTTTTTCAAGCAACTGTCGCGTGGCGGTCGAGTCAGGCCAATCCTTAAAGCGGGTGGTCACGCGGCAGAGGCCGGGGTTGTCCCGTTCCCATAGGAAGTAACACACGCCACCTTTGAGACCCACGCCCGGAAATACATCCGCCGCACTGAGGTAGTCATCAATAGAGCGCAAGCGATTATCGGCAAGCATAGCCTCTCTGAATTCATCGAGGCCTTTGCCGCCAGCGAACCAACGCGCTGGAATTACCAAAGATAGATAACGCGGTTCGAGCTTCTTGGCCTGTTCCACAAACAACTGATAAATCGGTGCGGCACTCTTGCCAAAGCCTCCATCGTCCAACTGATACGGCGGATTTCCAATGATGACATCGAACTGCATATTGCCTCCAAACAACTCGTTCATTCGAGTCTTGATATTATCTGCGTGAATGAACGCGTAAGCGTGAGTTTCCAGCGCCTCGCCGCGATCCAGCACCGCTTGGCTAGTGCCGCAAAAGGTGCATTTGCTGTTGGCCCAGGTGTGCTCGGTACGCTCAAACCAGATATTGCCTGCCTCGCTGTCAAAGCCCTTGGCGATGGAGTGCGATCCGTTGGCACGCTTCGAGCAATACACACTCCGGCGGGCAAGCAGGCTGGTGAGATGCGTTATGCCAATACCAAACACTTGCTGCGTCAGGATGTGATTGACTCTTTCTTCAAGGTTCGGCATTTCGTCTGCAAGACCTTTGTTCAGTCGGCTAGTAATTTCTCGCAGGAATACGCCCGTCTTGGTGAACGGGTCGAGGAACTTCACGGTTTTGTCCGCCCAGATGTTCGCCCCGTTGTTGCTGGCCGCCCACGCCTCGGCGAGAGTATCCAGCATCCTGTTGGCGAACTCTGGCGGGGTGAATACCTCGTCGTTGGAAAGATTGGCAATGCAGGTCAGTACATCAGGATTGCGACCTCGCAGAGTGAAGCTCGCCTGTATCATGATTCGTCCTCGTCACTGCGCCTGTCATCGCCCGCCAGCTCGCGTTCAATTTGCTCGATGCTGGGCAGGCTGGTTTGAAGTTCGGGGGGCAGGGATTCGAGCAATTTGTATTCGGCGATTCCCATGGGCTGGGTTTTATCGCCCAAGGCATATTCGGCCACGATCTTATTTTTGCTCTTGCACAGCAAGAGGCCTATGGTCGGATTGTCATGCTCGCTTTTGACCTGACGATCCACGGCGGTCAGATAAAAGCCGAGTTGCCCCAGATGCTCGGGTTTGAATTTGCCGGCCTTGAGCTCGATCACCACATAGCAGCGCAGCTTGAGGTGGTAGAACAGCAGGTCGATGAAAAACTCGTCGCCGCCCACATCCAGCAGCACCTGCTGCCCGACGAAAGCAAAGCCCGCACCCAGCTCCAGCAAAAATTCGGTGACATGCTTCACCAAGGCGTGTTCGATCTCGCGCTCTTGCGCCTCATCGGTGAGACCCAAAAAGTCAAACCGATAAGGGTCTTTTACCGACTCGCGGGCCAAATCGGATTGCGCTTTGGGCAAACTGGCCTCGAAATTGGTGATTGCCGTACCGCTACGCTCCAGCAAGCGGGTTTCGATCTGCATCACCAGAATGTTGCGCGACCAGTTGTGCTGCACCGCTTCGGACAGATACCAATCCCGCTCTTCGCGGGTTTTGAGCTTGTCGAGCAAGGTGCAGAGGTGAAACCAGGGCAATTGTGCAGCAGCCTGCTGCACAAATTCCGCATCCGTCCACGCCTCGGCAAAAGCGCGCATGTACTTGAGATTGCGCGGTGAAAACCCTTTCATATCAGGAAAGGCGGTGCGCAAATCATGCGCCAGCCTCTCGATCACCTTCGCCCCCCAGCCTTGCTCGGCCTGCCGGACCAAAATGTCGCGCCCGATCTGCCAATACAGCAACACCAGCTCGCGGTTGACCGCCAGCGTGGCGCGCTGCTGCGCGGTATGGATGCGACCCTTGAGATCAGTCAGCCAGTCAGCATAACCTTCGGGCGGGGCGGTCAGGCGCACCGGCTTGTCGCTCATGGTTTCAATCTTGTCCATACTCATTCTCCCCCAGAGCAGCCAGCTCGCTCACCGTCATCGGCGGATAGGTCTTGGTCGGCATGAATATCTCGTGCTTGCCGAGGTGGGCGAAGAGCGTCCCTTCCTGACTGTAGGCCGACGAATGGGTCAGGGTGTCGAAGCGGAAATCGCGGCGCTGAAACTTGCCCTTGCCGAGGTAGCCCCATTCGGCAAAAGTAATCGGCTCGCCAGTGCTGACGCACATCGTCAAGGCATCACCGTGAACCAGGTTCTGCGATAACACAAAGGTCGCGGCGCGGTAGAAGTCATCCGACTCGTCAATACTCAGATACTCGGTGAGAATATCCAACATGTTTGCACGACACTCGGCGATGTTATCTTCCAGAAGCTCGATCCCATAGATGCACATCAGCGCCAGAAGCGCATAGTGCTGCTTTTCGAAATCAGATTTCCCGAACTTGCACTCGACAGCGGCGAGCTTGCGTTGCAAGACCTTGACAATAAAGTTACCGCTCCCGCATGCCGGTTCCAGAAAGCGCGAATCAATCCGCTCCGACTCGTCCTTCACGAGGTCGAGCATGGCATCGACCATCCATGCGGGAGTGAATACCTCTCCGTGATCAGCGACGCGTTTTCGAGATTTGATCAGACTCATAAGCAAAAGGCTTTAGGCTACAATTGTTAGTATTATGGCATTGTACCTAATACTCTTCATTTGAGGCATGAACTTCCGCTAAGGCCGAATTACGGACTTTCATGGCCTTAATTCAAACGGTCTGTTCAGCGCACGCCTGAGACATTCTGAAGTAGGCTGAAGCGTATCATTACTAGTTGTGATTTTCAGTGAAAGCTCGCCTAAGTACTATACAACTCAAATTGCTGCCAGGCCAATGCAAGGCATTCCGGTAAATTGCCGTAGTTCACCTGAAATACAAAAAACCCACCAAACAAGGGTGGGTTTTGCAGGTCAAACTTGCTCAGGCATCAGTATGGTTCACTGACTCGCCACACGCATCCTGTCCAGCTTTTCGATAACAGCCTGATAAAGATCATGGTCGGCTTCAGCGTTGTTGCGGTCTGGATGGTGAGCGCTACGGATCTTTTTCAGCGCAGTCATATCGTCGGGCAGGTCATGCACCTTGGTCACCCGGTCACCGTTTTTGACCATCTCACGCTGTAGCTCGGCTTCTGCGCCTTCACGTGTGTCATATAACTGCTTGTTGCCAAGACGCCAGCCATCCTGATTCTTGCGCGGGGACTGATTTTCTTTACCATCAAACCATATCCATTTTCCAGTCTCAGGATCCAGATCAAACTCAACAGTGATGATGCCGTAGGTGTGCACTGGCGGCTTGATGTCTTTGGTAAACAGATTGATCGTGTTGCTGACCGTACCCACGTCAGTGAGGTAATACGCGCCTGCCTCATGAGGGCAGAACGCGCTGCTGGACGTTGGTATCGGCTTGCTGCCATTCATTTCAGCCATGCGGGCTGCTCGGCGTTGTGCGTTGGTCACTGGTATTGCTCCTTATATTGGTTGAAACCCACTGGAATCACCCCTCGCTGAAGGGATCACCCGCTGGACTCCTGAACTGCCTCGTTGCTAGTCTGATGAGCCGCCTTTGGTAGGCCCGGCCTTTCGACCTGGTGCGACGGGCGGCACATAGCCCGAAATCCTGCACTGAAAACCATCAATACGCTTGTCACCATGGAAGTGAGTGACGCTGCACTGGGATATTTCTCCCCGCGAGGCTAAGTCAGCCAGTGTCTTGCGTACTTGCACCAGTGCAATCCCGGTTGCTGATGCTATCTCCAAGTCGAGAAGCTGCCCATGTTTTTTCAAGTGGTTTAGAACTTGATCTGCCTGCATGTCGATTCCTTTGACGTATGGATGAACGAGTGACCCTAGGTCGAGCCTGGAGTCAATACAGAACACCCGGAAAAGCAAAAGGCCACCTCGAAGGATGGCCTAATTGTTTGCTATGCCTGGCTCCCCAAGTAGGATTCAAACTACGACCTGTGGATTAACGGTCGTATATAAGCCACTACTGGTACGGCTTTCGGGGCGGCAATCAATTAATCAATTAAATCAGTTGCATAATTATACAGCACATGCAGTAAATATACTGAATTATATCGGGTCTGGTGCTGCAAACTTGCAAAATACCATGCGTAAACGTTGTATGCTGCGTCCAGCACCGATTTAGCTTGCAGCTTCTGGAAGCTTGATTTCGAAAGCTATCGGCAGTGTAATCGCAAAAACCGTTGCATGATTGTCCGAAGTAACCTCAATGTGACCTTTGTGCGCCTCAACGATCGATTTAGTGATAGCCAGACCCAGCCCCACGCCATCCAGCGCGGTTCCGCGGGCAGGATCCAGGCGGTAAAAACGATCGAAAATTCTTTCCAGTTGTTCGGACGGTATTGCCTTACCTGGGTTCGCTATCTCAATCCGTTGCAACGTGCCTTCCTTCACAAGTCGAATAAGCACCTTGCCACCGGGCGCGGTATGAGTAATCGCATTGGACAGCAAATTAGCGATAGCACGCTGCAGCATGATACGGTCACCGATTACGCTTCCCTCGCCCGTGGTGACAATAGCGACGCCTCTATCTTCGGCGAAGAGGCCAAAAAACTCTGCCAGACGTTCAATCTCTGCTGCGAGATCGATCTTTTCTCGTCCTGCCACCATTAAGCCGTTGTCTGCTTTAGCCAGGAATAGCATGTCAGCAATCATCCGCGCCAGACGATCGAACTCCTCCAGATTGGACGCTATCACATCCTGATACTGTTCTGTGCTTCTAGCCTGGGACAGCGCCACTTGTGACTGAACCATGAGGTTATTGATGGGCGTACGTAGTTCATGGGCAATGTCCGAGGAAAAATCCGTAAGCCGGTGAAACGAATCTTCCAGCCGCGATAGCATGCCATTGAAAGCGATCGCCAAATCACGCAACTCCAGCGGTACGCTTTCGAGACGCAAACGCTCCCCCAAGTGACTGACAGAAATATTGCGCGCTACAGCGGCCATGTCTCGCACAGGCAAAAGCCCGCGTTTGGCGATGAACCAGCCAAGCGCAGCCGCGGAAGCCATGCCGAACACCAGAGCAGTCAGCAGCAAGCTGTGAAAATGGTCGAGAAAGTGTCGGTGCTCGTCAGTTTTCAGCGCAATGGCAACTGTAAACCCGGGGTGTCCAGCCAGGCCGGAGGCAAGCTTAGTCCGAATGCCGCGGAACATGTGCTCTCCATCATGCCAAGTGAGCATAGTAGAGAATGTCGGGTGGGGGTCTGTATTCACTGCTGCAAACTGCTTTGGAAAAGCAAAGCCGGCAGTGGCAAACAATAGCCGCCCGGTTTGATCCCGGACGGTCACGAACAGATCCGGATGCCCCACTAGCGCGCCATCCAGCAACTGAGGAAATGCAGCTAAATCAGCAGGCGTACGGACTTCATTGATCAAATTCCGGGTCAATTCCCATTTGCCATGGATTTCACTCCAGTCCATATCCGCCAGATGCGACTCGACAGAACGATTCAGGAAATAGCCTATCCCAGCCAGCAAAAGCATGGTGGCCAAGGCAAACTGCAATGCTAGACGATAGGTGATCGAGCGGTTCAACATCATCTGTCTCGCAACTCCATGACATATCCCATGCCCCGTACCGTATGGATAAGTTTGAGCTCGAAGTCGTCGTCAACCTTCGCGCGCAGGCGACGGATGGCAACCTCCACTACATTGGTGTCACTATCGAAATTCATATCCCATACTTGGGAAGCGATTAACGTGCGCGACAGAACTTCACCCTGATGCTGCAGAAACAGCGTCAGCAGCACGAACTCCTTGGCCGTCAAATCAATACGCTGACCTCCCCTGTTGGCGCGTCGACGGATAAGATTCAGCTCAAGATCAGCGATTACCAGTGTATCCGGCTCAACCATCTTTCCCCGCCGCAGCAAGGTGCGTACGCGCGCCAGCAATTCGGAAAATGCAAACGGCTTTACCAGATAATCATCGGCCCCCAGCTCCAGCCCTTTGACCCGGTCATCTACCTGGTCGCGCGCTGTCAGGAACAATACAGGCATGCTTTTACCGGCAGCCCGGATCGCGGACAACACATCCCAGCCATTAATTCCCGGAAGCATGACATCCAGAATAATCAAATCAAATGCTTCGGTCAGCGCCAGATGCTGCCCATCCACCCCATTGACAGCAAGATCGGTAATAAATCCAGCCTCGGAGAGTCCTTGTTTCAGGTAGGTACCTGTTTTCAGTTCATCTTCGACAATTAATATTTTCATGGGGATATTATCGCTGCTTTTACCAACGCGGAGTGAAAGGTTACAAATTTGTAATCATCACGTAAGCACTTTGTCGCCATCCATAGCGCATGCTGTATTCACAGACAAACGAATAATCGGTTTTGTCGACATGCTGACATTGCAGCGTTTAAACACTGCAAGCCAGTTACCAATGAATCCTATTTTGTAACGCACTCACATTGAAAAAGGAAAAATCATGAAAATGAATAAAGTTTATAGCTTACTATTGGCTAGCGTAATTATTGTTGCTGCACCTGCCTATGCACAAGAGATGGGCACAAATGCAACAGCGCCGATGGATATGAGTAATAAAATGGACATGGGCCAAGGCAACATGGGTAATGGTATGGATGCCATGAAAAATATGCATCAGGATGGCAATATGGACCCTGCCGCTATGAAAAAAATGATGGGTAGCCACAGCCATCAACCAATGAAATCAGAGGCAAAACCGGTGACATCAGAAGGGAAACCGGAAGATCACAAACATTAAGATTCATTAACAATATCACGGCAATACAATGAGTTGGTTATAATTATGTACGGCGCTATACTCATTTGCAGCAATAATCCGAAAATTTACGGCTAACGGCAATGTGCTCGCTGCCGTAAATTTTTCCGTAGCTATGGCAAAAAATAATACCAACTCATGCTTCGCATACCAAGGATTTCTTATGAAAAATACGACTCCCAAAGATCTGCCAGCGAGCCCATCTCGCCGTCGCTTTGTTGAAGGGCTTGTCGCAGGCGGTGCATTGATAAGCACGGGTCTGTGGCAAAACCCTGCCTGGGCTTCGACCGGCCAAACCCAGGCTGCGACCCTCAGTGGCACCGAGTTTACGCTTGACCTTGTTGAGTCACCGGTTAACTTCACTGGCACCCCGCGCATGGCGACCACAGTAAATGGCCAGGTACCCGCCCCGCTACTGCGCTGGCGCGAAGGAGATCGTATTACCCTGCGGGTAACCAATCGCATGTCGGTACCGAGTTCCATACACTGGCATGGCATCATCCTGCCGGCACCCATGGATGGTGTGCCCGGCCTCAGTTTTAACGGCATCGCGCCGGGGGAAACCTATGTTTACCAGTTCGATGTACATCAGTCCGGCACTTACTGGTATCACAGTCACTCGGGCTTTCAGGAGCAGACCGGACTCTATGGCCCCATAGTCATTGAGCCGCGCGAACCCGCACCTTATACCTATGATCGCGATCATGTCGTGATGCTGTCGGACTGGACGGATGAAGACCCCGCCCAGGTCTTCAAGCATCTCAAGCAGATGAGCGATTACTACAACTATGTGCGCCCCACTGTTGGCGATTTGATACAGGACGCCAAGAAGGTAGGCTGGTCTAGCGCGCTCGCTACACGCCTATCATGGGACAAAATGCGCATGAGCCCGCGTGACCTGTCCGACGTAAGCGGCGCCACGTATACCTTCCTCACCAATGGTCAAACTCCGGCGGGAAACTGGACTGGCCTGTTCAAGCCCGGCGAGAAAATCCTGTTGCGTTTTATCAACGGTTCGTCAATGACCTATTTCGATGTACGTATTCCCGGCTTGAAAATGACCGTGGTCGCTGCCGACGGGCAATATGTAAAACCGGTCAGCATTGATGAATTCCGTATAGGCGTAGCGGAAACTTACGATGTGATCGTTGAGCCGACACAAGATCAGGCTTACACAGTGTTCGCACAGGCGCTGGATCGTTCCGGCTACGCGCTGGCAACCTTGGCGCCGCGTATCGGAATGCGCGCCGAAATTCCCAAGCTCGACCCCGTTCCCCTGCTTGGCATGTCAGACATGGGCATGGCCATGGGCGATATGCCAGGGATGGATATGTCTGGGTCAGGCAGCATGAAGGGTATGGATATGTCTGGTTCTACTAGCATGCAAGGTATGGATATGCATGCTGGGATGGACATGCCTGGCATGGATATGTCGGGTTCAGCCAAGTCCGATGCAAAAGCTACGGCAGCAGCAGGCGGCGATGTGCCCGTAAAACATCATGCTGCCACCGAATATGGCCCATCCAATTCCACCCGTGCGGATCAGGTATCAACACGACTGGATGATCCCGGCGTGGGTCTGCGCGATAACGGACGACGGGTACTGACCTATGCCGACCTGCATACGGTGGGTGGCGCGCTCGATCCACGCAATCCGACACGCGAGATAGAGCTGCATCTAACGGGGAATATGGATCGTTATATGTGGTCTTTCAACGGCGTCCCCTACTCCGAAGCCGAACCGATATTGTTTCATTATGGCGAACGTCTGCGCATCGTACTGATAAACGACACCATGATGCACCACCCAATTCACTTGCATGGCATGTGGAGCGAACTCGAATCGCCTGATGGGCGCTTTCAGGTACGCAAGCACACCATCAGCGTAGCGCCCGGGCATCGCGTCAGTTATCGGGTAAGTGCAGATGCTCGCGGCAACTGGGCTTATCACTGCCACATGCTCTACCACATGGAAGGCGGCATGTTCCGCGCCGTCGTAGTCGCTTAATGTGTGCGTGAAACAATGGAGATCATCGTAATGAAAAACCTCAAGCCGTTAGCACAGATATTATTGTGTACGCTGTCCCCGCTAAGCGGAGCCGTCTATGCTCAGGATTCGATGTCGATGCCTATGCCCGCGCAGGACACGACAACGCCCGACTCAAGCATGAGTGGCATGGATGCAGACTCCATGAAAAAAATGGAGCACATGCCGGCAAAGCACACTACCGGCACCAGTAACAAACAGCACGACCATAAGCAACCTGCGCCTGAAATGCAGCACGCCCATGAACAATCAGCCCCGCCAGTAGGCAGCCTGCCGAGCAGCGATGGCTCAGCAGGCAAGTCGTACCACGCTTACGATATCGGCATGGCAACCATGAATATGGAAGACAACCCACTCATCACCAAACTCCTGCTCGACAAGCTGGAGTATGTGCATGGCGACCAGGCTGACAGCATGGTATGGGACGGGCGTTTTCGCATCGGCTACGACCTGAACAAACTGTGGATACGCAGCGAAGGTCAGCGCGCCAAAGGCAAAGTCCAGGAAGCTGACGCTGAATTACTATGGGGTCATACTTTTGCGCCATACTGGGATGTAGTAACAGGCCTGCGTCATGACTTTGGTACTGGCCCAGCGCGAGACTGGGCTGCTTTTGGCATACAAGGCCTCGCCCCCTATAAGTTTGATGTGGAAGCAACAGCCTATGCAGGAACAGAAGGCCGTGCCGCCGTGCGCCTGAAAACCTCTTATGACCTGCTGCTGACACAGCGCTTGATCCTGACCCCTGAAATCGATGCCAATCTGTACAGCAAGGATGACCTGGATCGTGGCATTGGCGCCGGACTAGCGGATACGTCAGTGGGTTTACGCATTCGTTTCGAAGTCCGTCGTGAATTTGCCCCCTATGTGGGTATTGAATATATCCAGAAATACGGTAAAACTGCAGATATTGCACGAACCAGTAGTGACGCCACACATGATCTGCAACTGGTAGCGGGTGCGCGTATATGGTTTTAACACGCATTAGCTAAGTATTACGCAAACAGTTAAATAAACAGCAACACCAAAATAGATTCGTTACGCAATTAAAAAGGATAATCATGAATACTCTAAAAATAGTGCTGGCAACGTTACTGGTGCTCGCACTGGGCGCTGGGGCATTTATATGGTCTGGCATATACAATCCCGGTGCTGACAGTCCGCACTGGAAACTCACATACGCACTGATGGAAGCTACGCGTGAACGCGCTATTGAACACCACTCAGAAGAGATCAAAGTACCTGCCAATCTTCAGGACTCGGAACTCATCCTGAAGGGTGCCGGTCAGTACGCCGCTATGTGTACCAGCTGCCATCTGGCCCCGGGTATGAAAGATTCCGAATTACGTCCGGGACTCTACCCTTTGCCACCTAACCTGAGTCTGGCTAAAGTAGATCCGCGCGAGGCGTTCTGGGTCATTAAGCACGGCCTTAAAATGAGCGCGATGCCAGCCTGGGGCATGAGCCACGACGACGAAACGATCTGGAGCATGGTGGCATTCTTGCAACAAATGCCGGGAATGACAGAAGCGCAATACAAAGCGATCGTCGCCCAGGCCCCGCCAGACGAAGATATGGGGCCAATGGACAATGCAACCATGCCAGCAACGCCTGATAGCCACACGCACACTGGCGGCCATCAGCATACCAAACATTGACCCACCCCGGCCGGGATGCTGCGTAGCGTCAGCGACAGCAGGTAAATCGATTGCTGTAACTGATCACCATGCCATCCTGGCCGGGCGTTGTCCCACATCCGCCATAATTACCAGGATGTTCAAGCGCCCGCCTTTGCCAAAGCCCGCCCAAGTATGGCCAGCGCTTCATCAAAAATCGCGTCTTCCGTGGTCAACGGATAGAGGAAACGCATCACGTTACCGTAGACGCCACAGGTAAGCAGGATCAACCCCTTTTCCAGTGCCGCCTGCTGCACGCGCTTTACCGCATCGGGTGAAGGCTCGCCGCTGGCCGGGTCTATGAATTCGGCGGCGATCATCGAGCCCAGCCCGCGCACTTCTTTTAAAGCCGGTACGGTCGCTTGAGCAGCCTGCAGGAACGCGGTTAATTTCTGCCCGAGCACATTGGAACGGTCTACCAGTTGCTCCTGCTCGATGATGTCGATCACCGCATGCGATGCCGCTATCGCCAGCGGATTGCCGGCGTAGGTGCCGCCCAGCCCGCCCGGCAACGGGCCATCCATCACTTCAGCCTTGCCGCACACTGCTGATAATGTCATGCCCCCAGCCATGCTCTTGGCGATGGTCATGATGTCGGGCAGCACGTCGTAATGTTCAGCAGCGAACAGCTTGCCTGTGCGACCAAAGCCAGTCTGCACTTCGTCAAAAATCAGCAGGATGCCGTGCTGATCACAAATCTGGCGCAAGGCGCGCATCAATTCCGGCGGCGCGACATAGAAACCGCCCTCACCCTGCACTGGTTCGATGATGATCGCCGCGACGCGCTGCGAATCGACATCGGCCTTGAACAATGTCTGTATCGCATACAGCGCGTCGTCGACACTGACGCCATGCAGCGCCATCGGAAACGGCACATGGTAGATCTCGGACGGGAACGGCCCGAAGCCAACCTTGTACGGCACCACTTTGCCGGTGAGCGCACAGCCCATCATGGTACGACCGTGAAAGCCACCGGAAAAGGCGATGATGCCGGAACGGCCGGTACTGGCGCGGGCAATCTTGATCGCATTCTCCACGGCCTCTGCGCCGCTGGAAAAAAAAGCAGTCTTTTTAGGGTAATTACCCGGCGTCAGCGCGTTAATGCGCTCGGCCAGCGTGACATAGCTCTCGTACGGCAGCACCTGATAACAGGTATGAGTGAAGCGCTTGAGCTGCTCCTCAATGGCCTCCACCATGCGCGGATGGCGATGGCCAGTATTGAGCACGGCAATGCCGCCGGCGAAGTCGATATAACGCTGGCCTTCAACATCCCACACTTCAGCATTCAGGGCACGGTCGATATAGAATCCGGCCATCACACCGATACCGCGCGGGGTAGCGGCAAGACGGCGCTGGTGCAGGTCTGCGTTGCTGATTGGGTCCGTTGTTTTTACTGTCATGCTGCTACTCCTTGCTCGCCGAATCAGGCGAGGCTGATCCATGTAGTTTTGAGTTCAGTGTATTTTTCCAGCGCATGCAGCGATTTGTCGCGACCGTTGCCGGACTGCTTGAAGCCGCCAAACGGCACGGTAATATCGTCCTCATCGTAACTGTTGACGTGTACCGTACCTGCGCGCAGCGCACGCGCCACCAGATGCGCGCGGGAAATGTCGCGCGTCCACACCGCGGCGGCGAGGCCGTAGCTGGTATCGTTGGCGATGCGGATTGCTTCTTCCTGCGTATCGAAAGTGATGATGGACAGCACCGGACCGAAGATTTCCTCGCTGGCGATAATCATGTCGTTGGTGACGTTATCGAAAATAGTCGGTGCCACGTAATAACCGCCGGACTCGGTACGCACGCGCTCGCCGCCACAGCACAGCTTGGCGCCCTGCTGCTTGCCGGCAGCGATATATTTGAGCACGTTATCCATCTGCCCCTGATCGACCAGTGCGCCCATCCGGGTATTCGGATCAAGCGGGTCGCCTGGCATGTGTTTGGGTGAACGTTGTTTCAGCTTTTCCACGAACTCGTCACGGATGGAACGCTCGACCAGCAGCCGCGACGGCGCATTGCAGCTCTCACCCTGATTGTAGAATATCGAACCCGCGGCAGCGGCCACCGCTTTGTCCAGATCGGGGCAATCGGCAAACACGATATTGGGCGACTTGCCACCCAGTTCGCACCAGGCACGTTTGAGGTTGCTCTCGCCGGCCATGATCTGAATCTTCTTGCCAACGGCGGTCGAGCCGGTAAAGGCGATGCAGTCGACATCCATGTGCAAAGCCATAGGCGAACCGGCTTCTGCGCCGTAACCCGGCACCACATTGAACACACCAGCGGGTATGCCGGCTTCTAGCGCAAGGTCACCCAGACGCAGCGCGGTCAGCGGCGATTTTTCCGAAGGCTTCAGCACCACGCTGTTGCCGGCCACCAGCGCCGGTGCGATTTTCCACGACGCCATCAGCAACGGATAATTCCACGGCACGATGGCGGCGACCACGCCGATCGCCTCGCGGGTGATCAGCGCCAGGGTATTGCCATCGGTGGGCGCAATTTCGTCGTACACCTTGTCGATAGCTTCGCCGAACCAGCGCAGCGTATTGGCAGTGCTGGGCACGTCGGTATTCATGCTGGCCGTGATGGGCTTGCCCATATCCAGCGTTTCCAGCAGCGCCAGTTCCTCGCGGTTGGCCATCACCAGATCGGCAAAACGGATCATGGTACGTTTACGCTCGCCCGGCGATTTACCCGCCCAGCGCCTGTCCTCGAATGCGGCACGCGCGGCAGCCACGGCCAGGTCGATATCGGCTGCCTGACAACGCGCCACACTCGCCAGCTTGCGGCCGTCTATCGGCGACATGCACTCATACGTGGCGCCATCTGCGGCATTTACACGCTGACCATTAATCAGCGCGCGACCATCAATAGTTAATGCTGCGGCACGGACGTGCCAGTCGATTGTAGTCATTTTCACTTCCTCGGTTTTGGCTCAGACCAGAGTCACAATCCAGCCCGGGTTTTTCGCTGGCTAAACTTACAGTCCAGCCATGGCGACATACTTGATTTCCAGATATTCATCCATGCCGTGATGCGACCCTTCACGGCCCAGACCCGACTGCTTGACGCCGCCGAACGGCGCTACCTCATTGGAGATGACGCCGGTATTGACGCCGACCATGCCATATTCGAGCGCCTCGGCTACGCGCCAGATACGGCCGATATCGCGGCTGAAAAAGTAGGAAGCCAGTCCGAACTCAGTACGATTGGCCAGTTCGATAACTTCATCATCGGTCTTGAAGCGGAACAGCGGCGCGACCGGGCCAAACGTTTCCTCGCCGAACACCAGCGCATCAGCGCTGACGTCAGCCAGCACGGTGGGTTCATAGAATGTACCGCCCAGCACATGACGCTTGCCGCCGGATACCAGTCGTGCACCCTTGGCAATCGCATCAGCGACGTGACTTTCCACTTTGGCCAGCGCGGCATCGTCAATCAGTGGTCCTTGCGTGACGCCATCGGTAAAGCCATCGCCTACTTGCAATTGCGCGACGCGGTCGGCCAGTTTCTGCGCGAAGACGTCAAATACGCCGTCCTGCACAAATAACCGGTTGGCACACACGCAAGTCTGGCCGGCATTGCGGTATTTGCTGGCAATGGCACCTTCCACGGCAGCGTCCAGATCCGCATCGTCGAACACGATAAACGGCGCATTGCCGCCCAGTTCCAGTGACAGCTTCTTGATCGTATCCGCGCTCTGCCGCATCAGGATGCGGCCGACTTCGGTCGATCCGGTAAATGACAGCTTGGTCACTACCGGGCTCTCGCAAATGGCGGCACCAATTTCACGCGCATCACCGGTAATCACCTGAAACACGCCACTCGGTATGCCAGCCTCTTCGGCCAGTACGGCCAGTGCCAATGCTGACAGCGGCGTCTGCTCGGCGGGCTTGACGATCATGGCGCAACCAGCAGCTAGCGCTGGTGCAGCCTTGCGCGTAATCATTGCAGTAGGGAAATTCCACGGCGTAATCGCAGCGGTGACACCGATGGGCTGCTTCAATACCAGCAACCGGCGATCGCCAAGTGGCGCAGGTATCACCTCGCCATAAACGCGCTTGGCCTCTTCGGCAAACCACTCGATGAAACTGGCACCATAGGCAATTTCACCACGCGCCTCGGCCAGTGGCTTGCCTTGTTCTGCGGTCAGTATCCGCGCCAGATCTTCCTGATGCTGCATGATCAGCGCAAACCATGTTTTCAGACGTGCCGACCTGTCTTTGGCAGTCAATGTGCGCCACTGTTTCTGCGCCACAGCAGCAGCGGCAATGGCACGCTCGGTTTCAACACGCCCCATGCGCGGCACGCGTGCAAACTCTTCCCCCGTTGCAGGATTATGTACGGCAAAACTCTCGCCTGAGTCTGCGGCTACCCACAGGCCGGCAAGTAACGTGCTGTTCTGCTTGAGCAAGGCCGGATAATTTAAATTTAATATCATGATTTACTCAATTAGAAGACTTAAAGCGTTTGATTGCTTTCACTGTAAGCCAATGCAATTTCGCGCTGACGCTGCCTCGAAATCCGTGACTGATAAAGACTGAATGCCACCACCGCTATTGTTACTGTTGCAATCATCACAGTGGCAGCCGCGTTAATCGATGGATTCAACCCTAACCGTGCCCGTGAGAAAATCACCATAGGCAGAGTGGAATAACCGGGGCCGGACAGGAACGATGACAACACCACGTCGTCGAACGACAGCGTGAAAGTCAGCAGGAAAGCAGATACCAAAGCCGGCGTTAACAGTGGCAGGGTAACTAAACGAAATACCTGGAATGGTTTACAGCCAAGATCCATCGCGGCTTCATCCAGCGTGCCATCCATTTCACGCAAGCGCGCACGGATAACAACTGCAGCATAGGCCGTCCCCAACAAGGCATGCCCCAACAGTATAGTGAACAAGCCGCGCTCAGGGAAACCCAGCCAGTTCTGCAGCGAGACCAGCATCAATAACAATGACAAACCCACGATGACGTCAGGCATCACCAATGGCGCACTGGACATGGATGTCAGCAGAGTACGTCCCGCAAAGCGACGATAACGGTTCAGCACAAAGGCGGTGAACGTACCAAATAACACCGAAATCAGCGCTGAATAGAAAGCGACCCTGAGAGACAAGCCCACGGCACTGATTAAATCATCATCCGCCGCCAGCGCAGCGTACCATTTCAGGCTGACGTGACTCCACACCGTGACCAACGGGGAGGCGTTGAATGAATAAATCACCAGCGTAACGATAGGCAGGTATAAAAACACGTAGACCGCTATCAGCCAGATTCTGCCGAATTTGCTATTCATCGGTGCGCCTCCGTCTGATCCGCCTGATATTTGTTGAATATCGCCATCGGCAACAAGATCAACAAGATCATCACCACGGCTACAGCAGATGCCATCGCCCAGTCGTTATTGCTGAAGAATTCATCCCACAGTACGCGACCTATCATCAATGTATCCGAGCCACCCAGCAGCTCGGGAATCACGTACTCGCCCAAGGCAGGGATGAATACCAGCATCGAGCCTGCAATGATCCCGGCCTTGGACAGCGGCACAGTAATCAGCCAGAAGGTTTTGAACGGGCTGGCCCCCAGGTCTGCAGCCGCTTCCAGATAACGCATATCGAGTTTGGATAAATTGGCATACAGCGGCAATATCATGAACGGCAGGTAGGAATACACCATGCCTATCATCAGCGAAGTCGAGGTGTTCATGATCTGCAATGGCGTATCTATCAGACCCAGCGATATCAATATGTTGTTAAATACGCCATCACTCACCAGCAGCGTTTTCCAGGCATAAATGCGGATCAGAAACGAAGTCCAGAACGGCAACATGATGAGCATCAGCAGCATAGGCTGCAAATGTGCGGGGGATCGCGCCATGAAATACGCAAACGGATACGCGATGACCAGACAAATCACCGTGGTAGCCAGTGCGTATTTAATGGAAGACACGAAGGTGTCAAAATACAGCGGATCAGTGCCTAGAAACAGATAGTTGGAAAAATTCAATTTGATGGTGAGCCAGCCACCACCTGCTGTAAACATATTGGAAACCTCCGTGGTTTCCATTTCTGACAGACTGATTTTGAGTATGATCAGCAGCGGTATCAGTGCCAGTATCACAAACCAGAGATAAGGGATGCCTATCACCAACTGACGACCATTAATATAACGCCGCAAGTTGCTATATATATCCGTCACTTTTGCTTTCATTGCGTCAGCACCACCATCGCCAGTTCATGCCAGCTCGCATAAGCACGGTCACCCCAGGTCAGACCGCAACTTAAATCCCGCGTACTGTTAAGCTCCTGCGCTTTTAAAATCATGCCGCTGGCCAGCTGCAGGTGATAAGTCGTATAGGCGCCAAAATAGGCGATCTCGATTACTTCACCTTCGCACCAGTTATAGTCACCCGTGGGGCGCTCCTTGGACAGCAGTATCTTTTCCGGCCGTAATGCAACGCCTACCGCCATGCCTGTCGTACCACTGATACCATGTCCGACATAATGCATACACTCGACACTGCGTACGGTGACATGGTCGGGTTCGTCTTCTTCCAGCACGCCTTCAAACATATTTACATTGCCAATAAAATCGGCCACCTGACGGCTATTGGGTATTTCATAGACCGCATCCGGCGAACCCACTTGCAGGAAATAGCCTTCACTCATCACGGCGATGCGTGAAGCCATGGTCATTGCCTCTTCCTGATCATGCGTTACCAGCACGCACGTCACACCGACTTCTTCGATAATATTAACCAATTCAAACTGGGTTTTTTCCCGCAGTTTTTTATCCAGCGCACCCAACGGCTCATCCAGCAGCAACAGCTTGGGACGCTTCGCCAGACTGCGCGCCAGCGCAACACGCTGCTGCTGTCCACCTGACAGTTGATGCGGCTTGCGTTTGGCGAACTTATTCAGCTGAACCAGGCTCAGCATGGACTCGACACGTTCAGCAACATCCGCTTTAGCCATGCCGTCCCGCCGCAAACCAAACGCAATGTTGTCCCAAACACTCAAATGCGGAAATAACGCGTATGACTGGAACATCATGTTGATTGGACGCTGATACGGCGGCAGGTGCGTGATATCCTGCCCCGCCAAAAATATTTTCCCTTGTGTGGGCGTTTCAAATCCAGCCAGCATGCGTAACAATGTTGATTTACCGCAACCAGAGCCACCTAACAGCGCGAATATTTCACCTGTTGCCACCGTCAGCGAGACGTTATCTACTGCCTTGACCGTACCGTCAAAAATCTTGGTAAGCCCCTCGACACGCAGTAAATCTTTCCGCACTGCCTTGGCTTTTGGTGCTGTTGCCATAAATCCCCCTGAAACAAACTACCTGAACATATTTTGAATGCGTCTGATACTGCGCCCACTGAATACAACAGCAGGCGCAGTCTCGACCTTACCGCGAATTACAGACCTGATTTAAAGCGTGTGAACAAGCGCGTCATGGTGCGACGGGTATCATTATTCACAGTACCCGGCGCAACTAACTTGGCAATATCCTCATCCGACAGGAAAATGGATTTATTATTGCGGATTTCGGCATCAACAAATGGTGTCGCCGCCCGATTCGGGTTGGCATAAGTCACGGTGTTGGTAATCTCCGCTACGACTTTGGGCTGCAGCACATAATTCATGAATTTGAGCGCATTGCCCGGATGCGGTGCATCTGCTGGAATGGCCATGGTATCCATAAACATCAGACCACCATTTTTCGGCACCAGTGCGACAATGTTCTGCGGGGATTTATTTTCAATCGACTTTTTACGCGCCAGATTGAAGTCACCCGCCCATCCATACGCCGCGCAGATAGAACCACTTGCCAGCGCATCAATCTGCCCGCCCGAGTTGAAACGTTTGATATCAGGCCGGATCTTTTTCATCATGTCGTATGCTGCGGTGTAATCTGCGGCATTGTTGCTGTACGGATCTTTACCCATGTAATGCAGTGCAGCGGGGAACACATCGGCCGCTGTATCGAGGAACGTGATACCGCAAGTTTTGAGTTTATCGGCGTATTTAGGATTAAATATCAGCTCCCAGACATTGTCCGGCATAGGGGTCGTGCCCAAGGCTTTTTTGACCTTGTCGACGTTAATACCGACGGTGTTGTAACTCCACATCCAGTCGATCAGATATTGATTACCCGGATCTACCTTGGCTAACTGTTTGAGCAGACCTGTATCCAGATTGCCATAGTTAGTCAGCTTGGATTTATCCAGCTTCTGGAACAGTCCGCCTTCAATTTGCAGTTTTGCCCAGTTTGAAGACGGGACAACGATATCGTAACCCGTCTTTTTGGCGATCAGCTTGGCATGCAGAATCTCGTTGCTATCAAATACGTCATAGCGCACTTTGATACCGGTTTCTTTTTCAAAATTCTTAATGGTGTCGGGTGCAATATAATCCGACCAGTTATAGATATTAAGCACTTTTTCTTCGCCAGCCCAAGCAGTAGAAACCAGACCTGCCGAGACCATAACGGCCGCCAGCACGCCTGCCAATCGCTTTTTGAACGGTGATTTCATAATAAAACTCCTTACAGTTAAGTAAAAAAATTAAAAAATCCATGCAAGTATGGATTACTTGAGCAGGTCAGCTTTTGACGCAACTGCAGTAATCCTATCACGACAATTTCATACCCGGCAGTCATCTGTGCCGAGCTTTTTTATTTACATCCAGCCACGCAATTGTACATCCTTCAGCGTTGCATCCAGACAGATGCGCACCCGCTTCATCATTTCGTCGATATCCGCCCTGGTGCATGCCAGCGGCGGTGCGATGATCATGCGATCACCTACAGCACGCATGATAAGGCCATTGGCAAAACAGTGGCTACGACAAAGCATACCGACTTCCAGCGCTTCATCAAACACCAGATGTTGCGATTTATCTTTCATCAGCACCAAGCCACCCACCATGCCGAATGTTTCGGCAGCCGCGACCAGCGGATGATCGGACAATGCCGCGAAATGTTGCGCCAGATACGGCCCGGTTTCGTCGCGCACACGATCCACCAGACCTTCTTTTTCGATAATATCCAGATTAGCCAGGGCTACAGCGCAGGCAACCGGATGACCGGAATAGGTGTAGCCATGATTGAATTCGCCCCCCTTCTCAATCAGTACGTCTGCCACCCGTTTACCCACTACCACACCACCCAGCGGGATATAACCGGAAGTCACACCTTTGGCGAATGTTATCAGATCCGGCTTCGCACCCATCAATTCGGAACCAAACCACGCACCCAGACGCCCGAAACCGCAGATCACTTCATCGCAAATCAGCAGAATGCCGTACTTGTCGCAGATACGCTGGATTTCCGGCCAGTAGGTTTTCGGCGGAATAATAACCCCGCCTGCACCCTGTATTGGCTCGCCGATAAAAGCAGCCACTTTTTCCGGGCCGACCTCCAGTATTTTCTGTTCCAGCCAGCCAGCAGCTTCAATACCGAACGCATCCTTATCCTGATCGGGTGCCAGACCGAAATGATAAGGCTGTTCTATATGAACGATGCCCGGAATCGGCAACCCACCCTGAGCATGCATGCCCGACATGCCACCCAGCGAAGCACCGCACATGGTCGAGCCATGGTAGGCGTTTTTGCGGCTGATAATCACACTGCGCTCAGGCTGCTCTAATGTAGTCCAGTAATGCCGCACCATGCGCACGATGGTGTCGTTGGATTCCGAGCCGGAAGAACTGTAAAACACATGAGAAAAACGTTCTCCGGCCAGACTGACAATACGCTCTGCCAGTTGTGCCGCAGGCACATTGGTGGTCTGAAAAAAACTGTTGTAGTACGGCAGCACTTCCATCTGCTGCGCGGCTGCCGCCACCAGCTCCTTGCGACCATAACCGACGTTGACACACCACAGGCCGGACATGCCGTCAAAAATCTTGTTGCCTTCCGAATCCCAGATATACACCCCTTCACCACGGGTGATGACTCGCGCGCCTTTAGCCGCAAGCGCTTTATGGTCGGTAAATGGATGCATGTAATGTGCCGAATCCAGCGTTTGTACTTCGCGGGTCGTGAGCGGCATGGTGTTCTCCTTGTTCATAAACCGGGTTCGTTAATTTAAGATCAGACGTGCATCAGCAGATGCTCGCGCTCCCAGGGACTGATCACGCGCATGAATTCTTCGTGCTCGGTTTCTTTCACCGCCACATAGACATCCAGAAAGCGCTTGCCCAATACGTCGTGCAATGGTTTGCACGCATCCAGCAAACGCAATGCTTCAGATAGTTCGCGTGGCAGCTGATAGTTCGAGTCATATGCACTGCCTGTGGTCACCGCGCTCGGTGCCAGTTTTTCAACGATACCCAGATAACCGCATGCCAGGGTCACGGCCATCGCCAGATAAGGATTGGCATCCGCGCCCACCACGCGGTTCTCGACACGACGTGCTTCCGGCTCGGAAATAGGCACACGAATACCCACCGTGCGGTTGTCATAACCCCATTCGATGTTGATAGGCGCAGCACCGTGGCGCACGATGCGACGATACGAGTTAACGTAAGGTGCCAGCAACGCCATGGCTGCAGGCAGATACTTTTGCAAACCGGCAATATAATGCTGAAATAAAGGCGATTCACTACCATCTGCATTACTGAAAATATTCAGGCCGGTTTTGGTATCAATCACGCTCTGATGGATGTGCATAGCCGAACCCGGCTCATTGGTCATGGGCTTGGCCATGAAGGTGGCATACATGTTATGGCGCAACGCTGCTTCACGCAGGGTGCGTTTAAAGAAGAATACCTTGTCTGCCAGTATCATCGGCTCATCGTGCAGGAAGTTGATTTCCATCTGTCCGGCGCCGAACTCGTGAATCAGCGTATCCAGCTCCAGCCCCATGATGTCGCAGTAATCGTAGATATCTTCAAACAGCGGATCAAATTCGTTCACTGCATCGATGCTATATAACTGCCGACTGGTTTCAGCACGCCCGCTACGTCCGATAGGCGGCACCAGTGGCTGATTTGGGTCGGTATTACGGGCCAGCAGATAAAACTCCAGCTCGGGTGCCACAATCGGCGTCCAGCCCATGTTCTTGTATAGATCTGCAACCCGGCGCAGGACATTGCGCGGCGCAAAATCCACCGGCGTACCGTCATGAAAGAAGCAGTCCATGATGACCTGAGCCGTTGGGTCAACCGCCCACGGCACCAGCCGCACCGTGCTCGGATCAGGCACCAGCACCATGTCCTTATCGGTAAACCCGAAGACATTGTCATAGCCATCATGATGCTGAGGCGACTCGCCGGTTACTGTTACGCCCAGCACCGCTTCAGGCAAGCGCATCGCACGCTCGGCAGTAAATTTCTCGCGCGGCAATATTTTGCCACGCGCCACACCCGTGAGGTCTGGAACTAGACATTCGATTTCAGTCACGCGATTTTCAGCCAGCCACTGCTCCATGTCGGCATGGGAAAAATTTTTACGTTCAGCCATTTATATTCTCCAATACGTCTAATTATGATTAGTTTCCAATGCTACGTTGCAAAACGCGTGCCTGGCAGGCTGCACCAAAGGCACGAAATATCGCCAGATACGGTGGCGTATTCATTACATTCCATTCCGGATGCCACTGCACTGCCAGCGCAAAGCTTTTTGCACCCGCAACACTGATGGCCTCAATCAGACCATCCGGCGCATACGCCTCAGCCACCAGCCCGGCACCCAGCCTATCTATACCCTGACCATGCAAGGAATTAACCATGAATTCACTGCAACCTGTGATTGCTGCCAGCTGGCCACCCGCAACAGTACATACCGTATGCACCTGTGCGTACTGCTCTTCCAGCGCCTGCACATCCGGCTCACGGTGATCGGCCTTGCCAGCGACCTCATGAACAGCCTGGTGCAAGCTGCCGCCAAACGCCACATTGATTTCCTGAAAGCCGCGGCAGATACCCAGCACAGGAATACCCGCTTCCACCGCAGCGCGAATCAGTCGCAGGGTTAAACCATCACGCTCAGGATCAAGCGGCAATGACGGATCGCGCACGGCCTGATCGAAGTGGGATGGGTGAACATTGGATACCGCCCCGGGCAGCAAAATACCGTCAGCCACTTCCAGCAATGCAGCTACATCATGCGCTGACCCCAGCGCCGGAATAATCAAGGGCAAAGCTTGCGCTGCCTGCACAACTGCATTGACATACTTGTGACCAGCCACATGAAATGGATGATCGCCAAGCTGCCTGCTGTCTGCCGGCAACAATACTACCGGTGTGTGATTCTGAATCATTTGTACATCCTCATCTTAATGACAAGCAGCTTCTTGCCTGTTTATGAATTGGCACCTTTTCTGGATAAAAAACCAATCCAGTCAGTTAAGCATAGCAATAAATAAATATCTTACAAACAGTAAACAACATAATGTTTTATATAATATTTTTTATTGATAAACTGGTTACTACAGATGTATTCTTCGCTTAAATTGGCAATCTCACAAGAGCCATTTTGAATATTTTGATAGTGCCATTTAATATCCTCAGGAGCAATTACCGTGGAATCTCTGACCATCTCTGAATGGTTGCTTAACGAACTCAAAATCGGGCGCTTCCCGGCGCGGATGCCTGCGCACCGCAGAGTGTACGAATCCATCCGCCGCGCGATTGCCAGTCATCACCTTACGCCCGGCACCCGGTTGCCCTCTACCCGCAGCCTGGCAGAAGCGCTGGGGCTATCGCGCAATACGTTGCTGGCAGCATTCGAGCAGTTGCACGATGAAGGTTATGTCATTTCCCAAACCGGCAGCGGAACACGGGTTGCATCAACATTCCCGGATGAATTTACCGAACAGAAAAATGCCCGAGCAGCAGGTGTAGCCGATGCCACAAAAAGCGCGGCCGGCCTGTCCAAACGCGGCGCTATTGCTGCAGGACTGGCAGAGCAGCCCAGTTATGAGGTACAACCCTTTGCGCCGGGTGAAGATGATTTTTCTGCTTTTCCAACCCAGCTCTGGCGCCGGTTGCTCAACCGTCAGTGGCGTGATCCGCAACCGTCCCATCTGGATTATGGTCATGCCGGTGGCTACTTGCCGCTACGTCGAGCCATCGCCAATTACCTGCGCATGTCACGTGCCGTCAATCTCACCGTCGAACAAATCCTGATCACTTCCGGCACCCAGCAGTCCATCGACCTGTGTGCCCGTCTGCTTACCGATCATGGCGACCGCGTCTGGGTAGAGAATCCCTGCTACTGGGGCGCACGCCGGGTACTGGAAGTTAACGGCCTGCAATTACACCCGGTACCTGTTGACGATGAGGGAATGGCGCCAGGCAATGCCGACTTTCGTCGCCCTCCGCGTCTTATCTACACCACACCATCTCACCAGTACCCCAAAGGCGTGGTGATGAGTTACGGACGCCGGCGTCTGCTGCTCGACTATGCAGCCAACCAGGGCGCGTGGATACTGGAAGATGATTACGACAGTGAGTTTCGTTTTGAGGGCCGTCCGCTGTCCTCCCTGCAAGGCATGGATCAGAGCGGGCGCGTGCTGTATCTCGGCACCTTTTCCAAGGTCATGTACCCCGGCATCAAGCTGGGCTATCTGGTAGTGCCGCCCGATCTGGCCGAAAGCTTCAAGCGTGGCCTGTACGAATTGCAACGCCCGGGCCAGGTGGTTATTCAGGCGGCGCTGGCCGAGTTCATTGAAGAAGGCCATTTTGCCAGCCATATCCGCCGCCTGCGGCAGATTTACGGCGAACGACGCCGCCTGCTACAGAAAGCGCTGGCGCCAGTCACCAGCGTCGGCGCGCGACTGCCGCCAGCTGGTTCGGGTCTGCATCTGGTGGTGGAACTGCCGTCCTACTGTGATGATGTGCGCGTCGCTGAACTGGCGGCAGAACAAGGTCTGCGTGTCTACCCGCTATCCGGTTACGGCATCGGCGAGCATCGCGAGAAAGGGCTGATTATTGGCTACGCCTATGCCGCCACCGAGCGCATTGCGCCCTATGGTCGCATCCTTGCCGACGTGATCCAGGCCGCGCTCAGCCACTAAAGATCAACCCAGCGCGTCGCGCAAACGATACCAGGCCATACCCAGCACCAGCGCGGGAGTGCGCAGCACCCTGCCGCCAGGGAAATCATGATGCGGAATACGCGCCATCAGATCAAGGCGCTCCGCCTGTCCGGCGATGGCTTCGGCCACCATCTTGCCGGCCATGCCGGTGAGGGCCACGCCATGGCCGGAAAACCCCTGCAGGTAATACACATTCGGCGCCACCCGGCCAAAATCCGGCGCACGATTCATGGTGATATCGACAAACCCACCCCAGGAATACGCCACTTTGGCACTGGCCAGTTGCGGAAATACCCGCTTCATGCGCTTATGCATGTCTTCCTTCAGATTCGGCGGCGTCATCGTGCTATAACTGACCCGTCCACCAAACAGCATGCGGTTATCCGCAGAAAAACGGAAATAATCCAGTACGAAATTGGAATCGCACACAGCCGATTGAGTAGGAATCAGTTCGGCAGTCAGCGCCGGATCCAGCGGCTCGGTAGCGACGATATAGGTGCCTACCGGCATAATTCGCTTGACCAATGCCGGTGCCAGCCCGGGAGCAACTTCCGGCAAATACATGTTACCGGCAAGCACGACGAAACGTGCCTTGACGCTGCCGTGGCCCGTCTGCAGTTGCGCCGGTTCACCTTTGCTCATTGCCTGCACTGGCGAGTGTTCAAATATCTGCACCCCAAGACCCTGCGCTCCCCGCGCCAATCCAAGCGTATAGTTGAGCGGATGCAGGTGTCCGGAACGGCGATCATGATAGCCACTGTGAAAACGCGGACTGTCTATCCACTGATGCAACGCATGCGGCTCTATCCATTCGGTATCGCTGTCGTATTGGTAGCGTTTGGCCATGCCCTCGTACCATGCGCGCAACGCTGAACCTTTACGCTCCCCTACCGCCACGCCGAGAAAACCATCCACCAGATCGCACTGGATATCGAAGCGTTGAACCCGTGCACGCACCAGATCGAGCGCCTCGATGGTGACATCCCAGACCTTGCGCGCGGCATCAAAGCCCAGGGCTTTCTCAATCACGGATTGATCACAGGCCAGACCGGAGATAATCTGCCCGCCATTGCGGCCGCTGGCACCCCAGCCCACGGTTTCAGCCTCCAGCACGACCACCGAATAACCGCGATCTGCCAGCTCGATCGCAGCTGACAGGCCTGCCAGACCGGCGCCAACCACACAGACGTCCGCTTCCGTTTCCCCTTCGAGCCGGGGGTAACTGAGCCGGAGGTTAAAGCTGTCAGCATAGTAGGAATCCTGAATCAGTTTTTGTTCACAGGCGAGCATAAATATCTTTCCTTCATGTTGCGGCCATGCGTCCACACAGCCAAGTCCAGACCGGGGTTGCCGCAGCACTGCGGGTCTGCTCGGCATGGTTGTCATGAAACGGCATGCACTGAAAAAACATAGAGCGCTTGCTATAGGGAGCGAAAGTTGAGTAGGATACTAACCTGGATAATGGCCCAATCACCAGAGCCACTTTTACACAAACAATGGAGCCATTTGTCAGGCGCCAGTAAAGGTCATACATGCATACCACCCGCAACGATCACCTCAGCATCAATGCTGCCAATTTGCTGGAAACCGAATGTCAGCGCTATCTGCAACTGCACCCCGCGTCAGCGCAACTGGCCAGACAGTCCAGCCAGCATTTTCTGTATGGCGTGCCCTTGCACTGGATGCACGACTGGGGCACACCGACCCCGCTGTTTGTGCGCCAGGCGCACGGTGCGCACTTCAACTGTGCCGACGGCATTGACTATACCGACTTCTGCCTGGGCGATACTGGCGCCATGTTCGGCCACAGCCCGGAGCCGGTAGCCCGCGCACTGGAACAGCAGGCACGGCGCGGCTTTACCACCATGCTGCCGGACGTGATCTCGCCGGATGTCGGCACCGCACTGACCGACCAGTTCGGCCTGCCGTACTGGCAACTGGTGACCACCGCTACCGACGCCAACCGTTTCGTGCTGCGCTGGGCGCGCGCAATCACCGGACGGCAAAAGCTGCTGGTGTTCGATGGCTGCTACCACGGCACGGTAGATGACACCATGGTCGATGTGGTTGATGGCCACACCGTCAGCCGCGCCAGCCTGCTCGGGCAGAACACCGATCCGGGCGTGCATACCGTCGCAGTGGACTTTAACGATCTGGCCGCTGTGGAACGCGAACTGGCAAAAGGAGACTACGCCTGTCTGCTTACCGAGCCGGCTCTGACCAACTGCGGCATGGTACCGGCGCTGCCCGGTTTCATCGCCGGCCTGCGTGAACTGACGCAGCGCTATGGCACACTGCTGGTGCTGGATGAAACCCATACCATCTCCAGCGGTCGCGGCGGCTGGGCACGCAATGCCGGGATAGAGCCGGACTTTGTCGTGGTAGGCAAACCGATTGCCGGTGGATTGCCGGCAGCCGCCTATGGTTTCAGCGCAGCACTGGCAGCACGCATGCAAGCCGCTAAGGATGCTGCACCGCCTGGCCACTCCGGCATCGGCACCACGCTTTCCGGCAATATGCTGACGCTAGCCGCCATCCATGCCACGCTGACCGAAGTCGCCACAGCCAGCGCCTATACGCACATGCTGGAACTCGCTGCCACGCTGGAACACGGCCTGCGTGACGCCTTGCACCGCCATGATCTGCCATGGTGTATCACCCGCATCGGTGCGCGTCTCGAACTGCAATTCTGTGCCAGTGCCCCGCTCAACGCCAGACAGGCACGCGCAGCCCAGCACGATACGCTGGAACACGCGATCCACCTGTTCCTGCTCAACCGTGGCGTATTACTCACTCCATTCCACAACATGATGCTGATCTGTCCGGCCACCAGCCATCAAGATATCAGCAAACTGCTCAATATATTCGCTGATTGCCTGACCGCCCTAACCCAAAGCCCACGGAAAGCATGAGCAAATAGCTATGCACATTTATGCATGGCATTGAGTACGCTCAGGACAACAACACAATTGCTTCGATTTCAATCAGTACATCGCGAGGCAGACGCGCAACCTGTACCGCTGAACGCGCCGGGCGGTGGCTGCCGAACGCAGCCTCGTACACCCCATTCATTGCCGCGAAATCCTGCAGATCCTTGAGGAATACCGTGGTTTTTACTACCTGTGCCACCGTGCCGCCTGCTGCTTCGATCACAGCGCGCAGATTATCGAACACCTGCCGGGTCTGTACTACTATATCGCCCTCTACCAGCGTGCCGTCAGCACGCAATGGAATCTGCCCGGAAGTGAATAACATCGATCCCGCCACCACAGCTTGTGAATACGGGCCGATTGCAGCCGGTGCATGTTGCGTTTGTATCAGTTTCATCATTACTCCTCAGTTGATATATCCGTATATTCGAAACGGACGCGTTTGACGTTACATAATAATTCATAGGCTATGGTTCCGGCACGCTCAGCTATCTCGCTCACCGGTACCTGATCGCCCCACAGTTCGACGCGACTGCCCGGATTCGCTGCAGGCAGATCAGTCAGATCCACCGTCAGCATATCCATGGATACCCGCCCGATCACTCGGGTCAGTTTACCATCCACCGCCACGGCAGTGCCCATCGGAGCCACGCGCGGATAGCCGTCGGCATACCCACAAGCCACTACCCCGACCCGGGTAGGCTGCTCGGCAACAAAAATACCGCCATAACCCAGCGCTTCGCCCGCAGGCAGGGTGCGCACTGAGATCAGCGCCGACTCCAGCTGCATCACCGGGCGCAGGCGCTCATCGACTGACATGCCGAAACTGCCTGCCTGTCCTGCAAACGGATTCGCCCCGTACAGCATGATGCCGGGCCGGGCCCAGTCCGCATAAGCGCCCGGCCAGCCCAGCACCCCCGCAGAATTAGTCAGGCTGACCGGCGCGCTGATGCCGGCAATCGCCGTCTGAAAAGCCTGTATTTGCCGCACCGTATAATTGGAACCCGGCTCATCCGCACGCGCAAAATGGCTCATCAGCACGATGTGCGCAACATTGGGGTGCTGCTTCAGCCGTTCATAGGCTTGCCGGTAAACTTCAGGCGCCAACCCCACCCGATGCATACCACTGTCCATTTTCAGCCAGACGGTGAGCGGACTATATAACCTGGCTGCCATCAGCGCCTCAACCTGCCACAGATGGTGCACCACAATCCACAAATTATTTGCCTCAATCTCTGGCAACTCTGCTGATTCAAAAAATCCTTCCAGCAGCAATATGGGTGCAGTAATGCCCGCTGCACGCAGGATCAGCGCCTCCTCGATCGCCGCTACGGCAAAGCCATCAGCCTCGTCGGCAATGGCGCGCGCGCATTGCACGGCACCATGCCCGTAAGCATTGGCCTTGATTACTGCCAGCGCACTACCACCGTGCAGCTTTTTGGCTAATCGATAATTATGGCGGAACGCATCCAGGCGGATACGGGCAACAGCAGGACGACTCATCGCATCTCCCCGTCAACCTGCCATCTGACTGCCAAGCGCTGTCTTGGCATGGCATCCACCATGCTTGCTATCATAGCGGCACAAGCCCAGATCATCTGCCGCGATGGCCGGAGTCCTTCCAGCCACCAAATCCGCCAGTACCTGTGCCGAGCCACAGGACATCGTCCAGCCTAGCGTGCCATGACCGGTATTAAGCCAAAGATTATCGTAACGGGTCGCCCCGATGATAGGCGTGCCGTCAGGCGTCATCGGACGCAATCCGGTCCAGAAGCTAGCCGCAGGTATGTCGCCACCCTGCGGGAACAGGTCGCCAGCCACCATTTCCAGGGTGGCGCGACGGCGCGGATTGAGCGTCAGATCAAAACCGGCCAGCTCGGCCATGCCGCCCAGACGGATGCGGTCATCAAATCGGGTAATCGCCACTTTGTAGGTTTCATCCATGACGGTGGAAACAGGTGAGGCGGCGGCATTGGTAATTGGCACAGTCAGTGAATAGCCTTTGACCGGATACACAGGTATATCAATCCCCAGCGCCTGCAGCATAGGGCGCGAATAACTGCCCATGGCCACTACGAACTGATCACCCATGATGCGTTCGCCACCGGCCTCGACGCCAATAATGCGGCCATTGGCACTCAGTAGCCGATCTACCGGCAAATTGTAGTGAAATATCACTCCCAGCTTTTTCGCCTCTTCGGCAAGGCGAGTGGTAAATAGCTGGCAATCTCCGGTTTCATCACCCGGCAAGCGCAAGCCACCGACCAGCTTTTCCTTAACCAGCCCCAGTGCAGGCTCGATCTTTGCGCAGCCTTCACGGTCAAGCAATGCATACGGCACGCCACATTCGGCAAGTACCGCAATATCCTTGGCTGCCGCGTCCAGTTGCTGCTGGCTGCGAAACACCTGCAGTGTGCCTTGGGTGCGCTGTTCATAAGCTATGCCGGTTTCGGCACGCAGCTCGCGCAGGCAATCCCTGCTATATTCAGCGAGTCGCACCATGCGCGACTTGTTGAGCGCATAGCGCTCAACCGTGCAGTTGCGTAGCATCATACCCATCCATTGCAACTGCCAGAGCGAACCATCCGGCCGGATAGCAAGTGGCGCGTGGTGCTGAAACAGCCATTTGGCGGCTTTCAGCGGAATCCCCGGGGCCGCCCACGGCGCCGAGTAGCCCGGCGAAACCTGGCCGGCATTGGCAAAGCTGGTTTCCATGCCCGGCCCGGATTGCCGATCCACCACGGTCACATCAAGACCGGCTCGCGCCAGATAATAGGCACTGGTTATGCCCACCACTCCACTTCCAAGCACGACGACACGCATCACACACCTCCGCACAATATCCATTTGAAACATTCAGTGCATAAAGGAAGTTTATATCCGCAACAGCAGAAAAATTATCTTTATATTTACCGATACACAGTATAAATTTCTATATTAATGAATTTAACATGTTGTATTTCCCGAAAATTCACGAATTACGGTACCCCAAGGAGAATTCCATGCGCATCCGCACCCACGCCGTCCGTGAACTGGACAAAATCGACCGCAAGATACTCGCCATTTTGCAGCAAGATGCGCGTATTTCCATTACCGACCTGGCCGAACAAGTCGGTCTCTCCGTCACCCCTTGCGGCGAGCGGGTCAAACGCATGGAAAAGGAACACGTCATCCTCGGCTATCATGCCCGCCTCGACCCGCATGCCCTGCAACTGTCACTGCTGGTGTTTGTGGAAATCAAGCTATCTGCCAAATCGGGGGTGATCTTCGAGAAATTCAAACAGGAAATTATCAAACTGCCGAGTGTGCTGGAGTGCCACCTGGTATCAGGCGATTTTGATTATCTGGTAAAAGCGCGCATCCCCAAGATGGCCGACTACCGTAAACTGCTGGGCGACATCCTGCTCACCCTTCCTGGCGCACAGGAATCAAGAAGCTATATCGTCATGGAAGAAGTCAAAGAGACCCTGAACCTGCCACTGAACGAAACCCAGAACTAAGGCAACACAATGGATAATTCGGATGTCCCCTGCATACCGATTAACGAACGCCTTGCATCATTCCGGGTATGGTCTATATTTAAACCAGAAAGCAGGCTGGCCACTCTGTTTGCATCCGTATTATGTTGTGTACATGCAGATGCTTATCAAGCACTCGAACCGCTTCGCCATTGCCGCGCTGACAGATAGCCTGTTCGTTCTATAAGGAGGATTGAAAATGCTCGGAACCATCGCCGTTATTCTGATTGTGCTCTGGTTGCTTGGCTTGGTTTCCTCCTACACCATGGGCGGATTCATACACATTCTTCTGATCATCGCCATCGTAGTGATTTTGTTGCGTGTCATTCAGGGTCGACGGCTGTAACAATCTGAAAAAACACCATGCAGGAGAATATTGATGAATGCATTCAAAATGTTAGCAGTCATATTAATCGTAGCCGGCGGCTTGGCATTGGCATATGGCAGTTTTACCTATACCAAGGAAACGCATCAGGCCAAGATTGGACCGATAGAGTTGTCAGTCAAGGACAAGGAAACGGTAAACATTCCTGTCTGGGTCGGCGTAGGCGCGATAGCAGCGGGGTTGGTTCTGCTGATTGTGCGCAAATAGCTGTAACTAGTAGAGCAAAGTCATCACTGCATAGTGTGATATTCGCTATTCCACTTCACTCCTCACTTAAAACACCAAGCAATTATCAATAATTTCCACTATGTTAGGTTACGCACAGACGTAGCCTGAAAACAGAGGCAATCTAAGGTTTTATCAGGAGATTCCCATGAATAAAGACCAGATTCAAGGCACCGTAAAAGACCTCGTCGGCCAAACGCAGGAAGCAGCAGGAAAGTTAATTAAGAGTGATGAGCAACAATCCAAAGGACTGGAAAAACAGATCACTGGAAACGTCCAGAAGGCAATTGGTGATGTGGAAGCAATCATCAAAGCCAAAGTGCGCTCAATCTAATCTGCTGATGTGCTACATGAAATAAAAGCAGATGTCTCAAGCGCGATTGCCTCGTTCAGCTTTATAACAGGGTAGTCGCTCTTCGATATATCCTGGCATTTTGCCAATCAGGTCAAAAATGACCATTCCCAACACCAGGAGGTTCATCATGATGAATATGCGACGCAATTTAATTAAAATTTTGTTTGTTACCGCTGCTGCATTCTCGCTGGGTGCAACGAGCGGTCAGGCGAATGCCGCAACCGCAGAGGACTTGAATAATGATGCCAATCAGGCATTACACACCCTGTACAAGTCTCGTCCTATAGCAGAGGTCATTTCAAAATCAGCCAAGGCAATACTTGTGTTCCCTAACATTGTCAAAGCCGGACTGGTATTTGGCGGCAGTTATGGCGAAGGCGTTCTGTACAAGGGCGCTAATGTCACTGGCTACTACAATTCCGTTTCTGCCTCCTGGGGCTTGCAGGCTGGTGCCCAGTCATACGGCTATGTCGTATTCCTGATGAGCGACAAAGCCGTGAGGTATCTCGACAAATCCAAGGGATGGGAAATCGGTGTAGGACCAACAGTGGTGGTGGTGAATGAGGGTATTGCCAAGAACCTATCATCATCGACACTGAAAGATGATGCCTATGCGTTTATATTCGATCAGCAAGGACTCATGGCCGGCATCAGTATCGAAGGCACTAAAATCTCGCCTATCAAGCGTTAATGCTTCAAGACTGCACTGAAATTGGCTTGCAATGCCAGCAGTGCAGTTTTTTTGTACCAGCGCCTGCCATGCTGTTACAACAAACTGGTTGTTAAAACAACTAACTCTCACCCACATCCACCGCTGTTTTATCCACCACCCGCCGCAGCACAAAGCTGGAACGCACCCCGGTCACGCCCGGAATCCGGTTGATTCTGTTCAGCAACAATTCCTGATACGCATCCATGTCTTTGACCAGCACTTTAAGCTGATAATCAGCCGCCTGACCGGTAATCAGCAGACACTCCATGACCTCAGGTATCTCGGCTATGGCTATTTCAAAATAATCAAAACGCTCCGGGGTATGCTGATCCATGGAGATATGAATCAAGGCCATCAACGCCAGGCCAAGCACCTTGGCATCAACCAGCGCGCGATAACCGGTAATGTAGCCCGCGTCTTCCAGCGCACGCACCCTGCGCAGACAAGGCGATGGCGACAGGCCGATACGGTCGGCCAATTCCTGATTACTGATGCGCCCATCCTGTTGCAGCAGGCGCAGAATCTGCCGATCGAATCTGTCAATATTAATAATATTGCTCATGGTTTTTAATAAAAGGCATATAAATTAAATAAATTACAATATATCGCAATATTATGCCAATTAATATGATTATTTAACACAATTACGCAAGCACCTGCTATCCATTTTTGCGTACCATATCTCCTATTGAATAGAGCCGTTCAACATTAAGGAGCCGAAGATTATGTTACCCAACCCATCCAGCAAATACGCACCGTTTCCACCCGTGCAGCTTGCCGACCGGCAGTGGCCGAACCGTACCATTACGGCACCACCGATGTGGATGAGCACGGATCTGCGCGACGGCAATCAGTCATTGTTCGAACCAATGAACGCTGAGCGTAAGCTGCGCATGTTCCGCACCTTGTGCGACATCGGCTTCAAGGAAATTGAGGTGGCATTCCCGTCTGCCTCGCAGACCGATTTTGATTTCGTACGGCACATCATCGAAGGTGGCCACATCCCCGCCGACGTCACCATCGAGGTGCTCACCCAGGCACGCGAGCATCTGATTCGCCGCACCATGGAGTCACTCAAAGGCGCACGTCGCGCTATCGTCCACGTTTACAATGCCACCTCCAAACCTTTCCGCGACATCGTGTTCGGCATGAGCAAGACGGAAGTCATTGACATGGCGGTCTCCTCAGTAAAGTTGATCAAGCAACTGGCTGCCGAGCAGCCGGAAACTGAATGGGTACTGGAATACAGTCCGGAAACCTTCACCGCCACCGAGCTCGATTTCGCGCTGGAAGTGTGCGACGCGGTGACAGCGGCCTGGGACGCTACCCCGGACAACAAGATCATTCTCAACTTGCCAACCACCGTGGAGACAGCCACACCGAATGTGTACGCCGACCAAATCGAGTGGATGCACCGTCACCTCGCGCGCCGCGACAGCGTCATTCTCAGCCTGCATCCGCACAACGACCGCGGCACTGCGGTAGCGGCTGCCGAACTGGGATTGATGGCAGGGGCCGACCGGGTTGAGGGCTGCCTGTTCGGCAACGGTGAACGCACCGGCAACGTCGATATCGTCACTCTGGCGCTTAATTTGTATACGCAGGGTGTGGCACCGGGACTGGACTTCTCCGACATCAATGCCGTGGCGCGCACCGCCGAATACTGCACCCAGTTGCCGATTCACCCGCGCCACCCTTACGTCGGCGATCTGGTGTTCACCGCTTTTTCCGGCTCGCATCAGGACGCCATCAAAAAAGGCTTTGCCGCACAGCAACCGGACACTTTATGGAACGTGCCCTACCTGCCCATCGACCCGGCCGACGTCGGCCGCAGCTACGACTCGGTGATCCGCGTCAACAGCCAGTCGGGCAAGGGCGGTATCGCCTATCTGCTGGAAACCGAATACGGCATAGTCATGCCGCGCCGGTTGCAAGTGGAATTCTCCGGCGTGGTACAGCGCTATGTGGATGAACATGGCGGGGAAATGAGCGCTGCCGACATCTGGGCACTATTTACCCACACCTATCTCGCCAGCGACGCGCCGCTCAGCTATGTGGAGCACCACCTGTTCGAACATGGCGCAGCGCAAGGCATCCGCTTGACCGTAACACAGAACGGCGTGAGTCATGTATTGACTGGCGAAGGCAATGGCCCGATTGATGCGGCAGCACACGCCTTGCGCGGCCTGTGCATGAATGTGCAAGTACGCAGTTATGAAGAACGCTCCATGGGCAGCAGCGGCGATGGCGGCAATGCACTGGCCTGCGCCTTCATGGAAGTGACCAGCCCCGAACATGGCGGCGAATGCTATGGTGTGGGCATGGATGCCAATATTGTCACCGCCTCGATCAAGGCGCTGGTGAGCGGGGTCAACCGGTTGGTTGGGTAACGCTGACTGAGACTAGAATCGCCCGAGCATGCGCCTTACCAGCAACAGCGGCAGCCGCAGCACGAACCCGAGGAACAGTCGCAGGTGCATCCAGCTTAGCAGCAGATTGTCGCGCAGGTAACGGAAATGCGATACGCCGCCTTCTTCGACACGGTAATAGCGCACCTGAGCCGGCAGGTTAACCGGCTTAACTCCGCGCCAGCACAGTCGCACCACTGCTTCAGGGTCGAAGTCAAAGTGCCGCATCCACGGCTGAAAACGCATCACCTTTTGCAAAGGCGCAATAGGATAGACACGAAAGCCGAACAGTGAGTCGCCTATGCCTGCCCACAGTGTTTCCAGATTAGCCCAGGCATTCGACACGCGACGACCCTGAACGCGTAATGCGGGGGCGCTGGCATCAAACACCGGCTTGCCCAGCACCATCGCAGCGGGTTGCTTGATAGATGCCGCCATAAATACTGGGATCTGCTCGGCGGGATGCTGGCCGTCTGAATCCATGGTCAGCACATGGGTGTATCCGGCCTGCGCGGCCAGATTGATGCCATGCAACACCGCAGCGCCTTTGCCCTGGTTATGCTCCAGCACAATGACGCGCAGACCAGCATCTTCGGCAGCCATGGCTTGCAGGCCAGCAGCGGTGCCGTCGGTGCTGCCATCGACCACCACCCATACCGGCTGCCAGTACTGACGCGCGTCACGCACGGTTTCATAAACTTTCTCACCCGGGTTATAACTGGGTATGAGGACGAGATGTGAGGTTGAAGTCGTGGTCATGGCAATACGGTAGTTTGTGTTGGGTCTGGTTGGATAGGGGATTACGGCGATTAATTTTATATTTTTCAGCTTTGCGATAGCGCATTTATCTAACGCGCACCACCCACGCATAATTCCGGGACAGTCGCTGATGCGCGAATTATAGCCTATCGTCATGACATTCTGGTTATACCCGGCTGACCACCTAGCGGATACATGACCATCTGGTTGACCTGGTATACAAAAAGGCTGTTGCAGCAGTATCAAGCTCGACACCTTTTTAGGTTAAAATACAGCCTATTCCTCCCGCTACCCCGGTCAACACCATGGACACCAGCAACCCCGACTTCCGCACCGGCTTTATTGCCATTATCGGTCGCCCCAACGTTGGCAAATCAACGCTTACCAACCACATCGTTGGTGCCAAAGTCAGCATCACGTCCCGCAAGGCGCAAACCACGCGCCATCGTATCCATGGTATCTATACCAGCGAGGATGCGCAGTTCATTTTTGTTGATACGCCCGGATTCCAGACACAATACAACAACGCACTGAATCGCGGCATGAACAAAACCGTGATGGATGCGCTGCATTCAACCGATGTGGTGCTCTTCGTCATCGAGGGCACCCGTTTTGACGAACGCGACCAGCGCGTGCTGGAATTGCTGCCCAGCGACTTGCCGGTGATTCTGGTATTGAACAAGCTCGATCTGGTGAAGGATAAAGACCAGTTATTGCCGTTCATCAGCTCCATGAACGAATTATTCAAATTTGCCGCCATCGTGCCTATTTCTGCACGCAATGGCGAGCATGTGCCGCAATTGCTGGCAGAAATCCGCAACTATCTGCCGATTGCAGCGCCAATGTTCGACGAAGACGACATTACCGACAAGAGCGAACGCTTCCTTGCCGCTGAGATTGTGCGCGAGAAAGTCTTCCGCCTGTCCGGCGAAGAAGTGCCCTACTCTGCCAGCGTGATGATAGAAAAATTCGAACAGGAAGGTGAACTGCGCCGCATATTTGCCAGCATCCTGGTCGACCGCGACAATCAGAAAGCCATCCTCATCGGCCATGAAGGCAGCAAGCTCAAGGAAATCGGCACCTCGGCCCGTCTGGACATGGAGCGTCTGTTCGGTGGCAAGGTGTATCTGGAACTATGGGTTAAGGTCAAAGGCGGCTGGGCCGATAGTGAACGCATCCTCAAGCAACTCGGTTACGATTAAGCAGCAATGACTGCCCGGCTTCCCAGCACCGCCCACGAACGTAGTCGCGTCGATAACGCGATCGGTCTGGTGCTGCACAGCTATCCTTTCCGTGAAACCAGTCTGATCGTCGAAACCTTCACCCGCGAACACGGCCGTGTCGCGCTGGTAGCGCGTGGCGCACGCCGACCACGCTCGCAACTGCGTGGCCTGATCCAGTCATTCACCCCGCTGCTGCTGTCATTTGCTGGCAAAGGTGAACTGCGCACCCTGCACAAGGCCGAATGGCAAGGCGGCCTGCCGTTGCCGCAAGGCATGGGGCTGTTATGTGGCTTTTACATCAACGAACTCATGCTCAAGCTGCTGGCACGCGATGATCCACACCCGCAACTGTTCGAACATTATCACGCCACCTTGCAGGCACTGGCTACGCCGGGCTTATCCCAGACCGGATACGCCATCATCCTGCGCCAGTTCGAGCAGCGCCTGCTTGCCGAGCTTGGCTATGCGCAACCCTTTACCCACGAAGCCGACAGCGGCCAGCCAGTCATAGCCGAACAATTCTACAGCTACGTGTGTGAACGCGGTGCCTGCCTGACTTCCGCCGAACATGCGCATAACGGCCTGATCTTGCGCGGCAAAACGCTGCTGGATCTGGCCAGTGGCGATTACGCCGACCCTGCCAGCCTGATGCAGGGCAAGCAGCTGATGCGCCACATTATCAACCACCACCTCGCCGGACAAACCCTGCACGCGCGGGAACTACTCAAGGATTTACAACAGTTATGATACAGCTCGGCGTTAACATCGACCACGTTGTCACCATCCGTCAGGCGCGCGGTACGCGTTATCCCAGCCCGGTACAAGCTGCACTGGTGGCCGAAATGGCAGGTGCAGACGCGATTACCCTGCACTTGCGCGAAGACCGCCGCCACATCCAGGATCACGACGTGGACACCCTGAGCCAGGTACTGACCACGCGCATGAATCTGGAAATGGCCGTCACCGATGAAATGCTGGCCATCGCCTGCCGGGTCAAGCCGCATGATGTGTGCCTGGTGCCGGAACGTCGCGAAGAGCTCACCACCGAAGGCGGGCTGGATGTGGCAGGACAACTCGACAAGGTCAAACGCGCCTGTGACATATTAGCCAGTGCCGGTATTCGCGTGTCGCTATTTATTGATGCCGACGAACGCCAGCTAGATGCAGCACGCGCCTGCGGTGCGCCGGTGATAGAAATCCATACCGGGCGCTTTGCCGATGCAGAGAATAAGCACGAGGAAGCCAGTGAGCTGCAGCGCATCATCCGCGCAGTCGAGCATGGCAATAAGCTGGGGCTGCAAGTCAATGCCGGTCACGGTCTGCATTACCACAATGTGCAAGCCATTGCTGCCATCCCCGGCGTGGCTGAGCTCAACATCGGCCATGCCATCGTCGCGCAGGCGTTATTTGTCGGCTGGGAAGCTGCGGTACGCGACATGAAGCAATTGATGCTGGCCGTGGCCGTATAACACCTCCCTGCGCCGTTTGTGTTTTAATACAGATTCCATTGCGATTAACAGGAGATACAGGATAAACCACAATGTTGGCGGTATTGATCGAGTAATACGCATTGTTGCCGGAGTCGTGTTGATAGCTCTGGCTGCTACCGGCACGATAGGCATCTGGGGCTGGATAGGTGTTGTACCCTTGGCAACCGGCCTTATCGGCTGGTGTCCGGCTTATCTTCCTTTTGGTATCAAAACCTGCAAAACCAGGTAAACATCTCGCGCTTACAGAATTCTGGCGTTTTACCCGGAGTTACGGTTTAATCTGTTTTTCTACGATTAAACCGTAATCCCTATGTTGATCTCCAGCCAATTCGATGCCGGCGCAATTGAAGTCGTCGCCGCCACCGATCCCAGCAACATCCAGCTAAATATCCGTGCAGATAACGCCGCACAATTCCGCCAATGGTTTTACTTTCGCGCCCACGACGTTGCCAACACCGAGCTCACCCTGCACTTACTGAATGCCGGAGACTGCACTTATGACCAGGGTTGGGAAGATTATCAGGCCATGGCCAGTTATGACCGGCACAACTGGTTTCGCGTCCCGACTGATTATGATGGCAAGGTATTAACCATCCGTCACCGGCCAGAACATGACAATGTCTATTACGCCTATTTCGCACCCTATGCCTACGAACGCCACCTGGATCTGATTGCACGCGCGGCAATAACTGAGAATGTGCGCATCAGCTCGCTGGGAAACAGTGTGGAAGAACGCCCTATCGATGCGATTCATTGGGGCTCGGGGAAGTTACCGGTATGGATTATCGCCCGCCAGCATCCCGGGGAAACCATGACCGAATGGTGCATCGAAGGTCTGCTGACGCGCCTGATTGATGACAGCGACCCGGTCGCGCGCCAACTGGCACAACTGGCCACACTGCACATCGTTCCCAACATGAATCCGGACGGTGCCATCCATGGCAATTTGCGCAGCAATGCAGTGGGTATCAATCTTAATCGGGAATGGATGCAGCCTGGCATCATACGTAGCCCCGAAGTTTGCCGCGTGCGCCAGGCCATGCATGACACGGGTGTTGCCCTGTTCCTGGATATACACGGCGACGAGACCATCCCGTACGTGTTCACTGATGGCTGCGAAATGATACCTGGCTATGCACCCGAATTAATCGCGCAACAGCAAGAATTCACCCAATTGCTGCAACAGATCAGTCCGGATTTTCAGACTGAACACGGCTACGCGCCGGATCGGTTTTCCGATGAAATGCTTACGCTGGCCTCAAAATATGTGGGGCATACTTTCGGTTGCGTATCACTTACGCTGGAAATGCCGTTCAAGGATAATGCCAACCTGCCCGATGCGCACTCTGGCTGGAGTGTGGCGCGCAGCAAAAATCTTGGCGCTGCGCTGCTCACACCCATACTGGCACATTGCCAGGCATTACAGCATCAACCTAAATAGACACCCAGGGTCGCTACGGTCACGGTCAGAATACCGAGGCTCAGATTTATGGCAATCAGCTTGCGAATCTGACCGAGTGCGGCACCACCGGCCGGCCAGTCCTGTGCTGCGACGGCGCGCTTGAGGCGTTTGAATGGCGCAAAGAACACATGGGCAAACAGCAGCATCATGATAATTCCGAGCACAAACATGATAGCCACATGAACGGGCGGCTTACCCAGCATCGCCATCATGTACAAGCCGCTAGCAAGTATCAGCACGACCGATGTCCACACCCATGGAAAAAACTTGCTGAATACGCCTTCCCACAGGCTCAGGCGTTGCGGCAGCTCCAGACGTTCAGCTGCCACCGGACGCAATGCCATGTAAGCGAAGAACATCCCGCCTACCCAGATAACCACACTCAATACGTGTAAAAACTTTGCCAGTATCATTTGATTCCCTTTCAATAAATACAGTTAGAGTAGCATTCGGGTTTGCTGTTAAAACATCGTTTGCTGCGCCAAGGCTTTCACTGGCGCATAGCTAAGTCTATGCTCGGGCGTGATGCCATATTGCGCCAATGCCGCCAGGTGCGACTTGGTAGGATAACCTTTGTGCTGAGCAAAACCATACTGCGGATAGAGCGCATGCAAGCGCAGCAGTTCCCGGTCACGTGCAGTTTTGGCCAGGATCGATGCCGCCGAAATCGATGGCTCGGTCAAATCCCCCTGCACAATGGCTCGACTGGGGAAATTTACTTTGGGACAATACAAGCCATCAACCAGCACCTCATCAGGCACCATGGTCAAAGCCATGATCGCACGCTGCATCGCCAGCAATGATGCCTGCAGGATATTTACCTGATCAATCTCAGCCGCTGTAGCAAAACAGACCGCATAGGCCAGCGAGCGTTCAATGATCAGCAACTCCAGTTGATCACGCCGCTTGGCAGTTAATTTTTTAGAGTCAGTCAGGCCATCTATCGGGCGCTTCGGATCCAATATTACGGCAGCCGCATACACGGCACCGGCCAGTGGCCCGCGACCGGCTTCATCAACGCCGCAAATCAGCTGCACTTTCTGCCTAAAAATGGCAACACGGCATCAGCCATTTTTTCTGCCGTATTCTGTTTGAGAGCACGATGCTGGCGCGCAAATTCGATTTCTATTTCTGCACGCTTATTTTTATCAGTCAGCAAATTGATAAGGGCTTCAGCTAATTGCGGGGCAGTCGCATTCTCCTGCACCAGCTCGGGCACCACGTCACGGTTGGCCAGAATATTAGGCAGACCCACCCACGGCAGATACGCCTGACGCCGCATCAGGTAGGCAGTAAATTTAGGTACACGATAGGTTATGACCATAGGCCGCTTTAACAACGCCGCTTCCAGCGTTGCCGTACCCGAAGCTACCAGCACGAGATCAGCAGCGGTCATTGCATAATCAGCATGACCAATCATGATCTGGATAGGCGGCGGATGATCACAGGCATGCAGCGCACGCGTAAATATCTCGCGCGTTTCCCGGCTGATCAGCGGCACGACAAAACGCACTTCCGGATGATGCGCCTGCACCAGTTGGGCAGTTTCTACAAATAGCTGAGCATGCTGCTGCAACTCACCCACGCGACTACCAGGTAACAAAGCAATAATGGGTGTCGCCAATGGCAGATTCAGCCGCTCACGCACAGCCTGCCGATCCGGCTGTTCCGGCAACATATCTGCCAGCGGGTGGCCAACATACGTCACGGGTATTCCGGCATTACGGTAAATCGCCTCTTCGAAAGGAAATACCACCAGCATATGCGATACAGCGCGCGCAATTTTTTTGATGCGGCCGCCGCGCCAGGCCCAGATTGAGGGGCTGACATAATGCACGGTAGGGATACCCCTGGCTTTCAGATCAATTTCCAGCCCGAGGTTGAAGTCCGGAGCGTCGATGCCGATAAACAGATCAGGCAAGTCTTGGAGGATAGCGCGTTTGAGCTTGCGCCGAATACCCAGAATTTCCGGTAAATGACGCAGCACTTCCACGTAACCATTAACCGACAGTTTCTCCATGGGAAACAGACTGCGCGCGCCGGCAAAGATCATTTTAGGTCCGGCAATACCATAGAATTCGGCATTCGGACAACGTGCTTTGATCGCACGGATCAAGTGACTGCCTAATAGATCCCCGGATGCTTCGCCAGCAACAATCGCAATCCGTGGCGGTCGAATATGATCTTGCATGATTAGCGGATGATCCCGCGTTCAGACTGCGCAAGGAAGTCGGACATCAATGCGACTTCCGGCACTTCCAGCGCGAGTTCGGACAGTTTGATTTGAGCTTCACTAAAGCTCAGACCTTCCCGATACAGTATTTTATAGGCGCGCTTCAAGCCCGCCAGGGCCGCCGGTGTAAATCCGCGCCGTTTCAAACCTTCGCTATTCAGCCCGTGGGGCGCAGCCGGTTGTCCAGCAGCCATCACGTATGGCGGTATATCCTTGAACACCACACTGGAGATACCCGTCATCACATGCGCACCGATCTTGCAGAATTGATGCACTCCGGTAAACCCGCCGAGTATAGCGTAATCACCAACATGGACATGGCCTGCCAAGGAGGCATTGTTGGCAAAAATGGTGTTATTGGCGACCTGACAGTCATGCGCCAAATGCACGTAGGCCATGATCCAGTTGTCGTTACCGACACGCGTCACGCCGACATCCTGCACTGTTCCCAGATTGAATGTACAAAACTCGCGAATGATATTGCGGTCGCCGATTTCCAGGCGGGTTGGTTCACCGGCGTACTTTTTGTCCTGCGGCACTTCACCCAGCGAACAAAACTGGAAAATCTGGTTGTCGCAGCCGATAGTCGTATGCCCACTGATCACCACATGGGCGGCGACTGTGGTGCCATCACCGATCTGCACATGCTCGCCGATAATGCTGTAGGGACCGATGCTGACATTCACACCAAGCTGTGCGCCTGGATGGACAATTGCTGTTTCATGTATCATTAAACTAGACTTTCACTCATTAGCGCAAAGTCGCCATCATCTCTGCTTCAGCGACGCGCTGACCGTCCACTTCGGCGTAGGTTGCGTACTTCCAGATCCCTTTGAGGTGGCGCATTATTTCGACATGCAATACCAACTGATCGCCCGGCATGACCGGTTTCTTGAAGCGCGCGCCGTCAATACCGGCAAAATAAACCACAGCGTTACTGTCGGGTGGGTTGCCGACTGTTTTGAATGACAACAAGGCTGCGGCCTGTGCCAGCGCTTCCAGTATCAATACGCCCGGCATGACTGGATGCGCGGGGAAATGACCGGTAAAGAACGGTTCATTCATAGTGACATTTTTTAACGCAATGATGTTTTTCCCCGGCTCTAAATAAGTCACACGGTCTACCAGCAAGAAGGGTGGACGATGCGGCAAATACGCCATGATTTCATTGATATCCATATTATTCATTTGTTTTTTTCTCCAAAGCTTCCAGCTGTTTTTCCATAGCGCGCAGACGCTTTGCCATACTGTCCAGATGACGCATCTGCACTGCATTTTTTAACCATTCGCTATGTTCTGAAAATGGCAATGCCGAGGTATAGGTCCCCGGCTTCGGTAACGATTTGGTAATCAGGGTATTCGTGGAAATATTTACCCGATCGGTAATTTCGATATGACCGAATATCATGGCCGCGCCGCCTATCGTACAATGCGCGCCGATATGTGCACTGCCTGCTATCCCGGTACAGGCGGCAATAGCAGTGTGTTCACCGATATGCACATTGTGGGCTACCTGAATCTGGTTATCGAGTTTTACGCCATCATGGATGATCGTATCGTCCAGAGCCCCGCGATCCACCGTGGTATTGGCACCGATTTCAACATCATCCCCAATCACAACGCGTCCGATTTGCGGAATCTTTAACCAGCGACCGGCATCGGGTGCCAGACCGAATCCATCTGCACCGATCACGCAACCAGAATGCAGGATAACCCGATCCCCGATCACGCAACGATGATACACCGTGACATTGGCGTAAATCAGTGCGTCACAGCCAATGATGGTTTCCGCACCAATCACACTACCAGCGCCGATAACAGATCGACTGCCTATCACTGCACCACGCTCAACCACTGCGTTGGCAGCAATCTCGGCACCTTCGCCGATTACGGCCTCAGGATGGATGACTGCGCTGGGGTGCACACCTGCCTCACCGCGGATGGGCGGATTAAACAAAGTCGAGACTTTTGCAAAGTAGGTGTACGGATTTTTGGTTACGATACGCGGCTTAGCGCTTGCCTCAGCCATATCCTCACCCACAATCAAGGCTCCTGCCTGACTGCTGGCAAGCTGATCGCGATATTTGAGATTAGCCAGGAAGGCAAGCTGATGCTGGGTAGCATGGGCGAGGCTGGCGACTTGCGACACCGCGGTCAATGCATCACCGCGCACCTCGCCACCAAACTGCGCCACTAACTCAGCCAGCGTATAGGCGGGAACTGACATGACGTGTACCCGCTTACTGCGACAAGGTACGAATTATACGGTCAGTAATATCGATTTTTGGACTGAAATAAATGGCGTCTTCCAAAATCACGTCATATTTTTCGGCTTCGCCATAAGCCTGAATTGCCTTGCGTGCGCGATCCTGTACTTTAACCAGCTCTTCATTGCGGCGCAGATTCAAGTCTTCACGGAACTCACGTACGCTACGCTGATATTCGCGATTCAAATTCGCCAGATCACGCTCTTTATTGCGACGGTCTGAATCAGACAGCGTTACGCCATCTTTTTCGATCTGGTTTTGCAAATCACGTGCCTGCTTTGCCATTTTCTGCAACTCTGCATCCCGCGATGCAAACTCTTTTTCCAGCTTTTTCTGGGCAGTCAGCGCAATGGGAGCTTCACGAAACACCCTTTCGGTATTTACAAAACCGATTTTCAGTTCAGCGAATGACGCGGTGCTTACAACCAACAATGTTGCGGCAACGATACTTTTTAACCATGGCTTGCTCAAAACACTACTCCTTAGAATACTTGACCCAGCGTAAACTGGAAGACTTGCTTTTTATCATCGCTTTGTGGATTCAGCGGTTGTGCAAGACTGAATTTTAGCGGACCGACCGGTGAAACCCAGTTAAGCGCCAGACCCGTTGAATAACGCAAATCCTGGAATGAGAAGCTGCTGTAACGACCTAAATAATCCCCAGGGCCAGCCACTTCACCCGCATCAAAAAATGCGCTCAGACGTACCGATTTGTCGTTTTCCATACCCGGCATCGGGAACAGCAACTCGGCATTCGCGACAACGCGCTGTGTACCACCTGCAGACACAATGGCTCCTGTCGTTGGATCCTGGTACTTAGGCCCTATCGTCGCTGTATCATATCCACGTACGGAGCTCACGCCACCGGCGTAGAAATTCTTGAAGAACGGCATACCCTGGCCGCCATAGCCATCACCGTAACCAACTTCACCATTCAGCATCAGGGTAAAGTTTTTACTTAACGGCTGGAACCACTGGTGCTGATAATTCAGCTTATAGTACTTTAAGCTGCCAGGCGGCACGCCTATTTCGCCATAGACACGTTGCAACATGCCCTTGGTCGGGTAAGTCAGGCTGTCACGACTATCGCGCGACCAGCCCAGATCCGCACGTACAGTATCGTTAGTACTGCCATACTGATTAACGAAGTTCACATACTGAACCGGACTGGTCGGATACGTAGTTAACGTAAAGCGCTCGTAAGCCAGTCCCAGGCTGATCGCATCTTTCTCATTCAGCGGAATGCCTAAACGCACGCCGGCACCGACAGTCGAGTTCTTGTATGTGGAAAGCGCGGTTAAACGACTGGTATCCGTATCTCTGCGGTACACGTCATAACCCAGGCTCAAACCATCCGGCGTAAAGTAAGGATTGGTGTACGAAATCGAATATATTTTATTTACGCCACCGCTGTTGATCCTCGCGGTCAATGCATTACCGCTGCCAAACAGGTTATTCTGCGATATGGAACCTGACAGAATCAAGCCTTCCGAGGAAGAGAAACCCGCACCCACCATGATATTACCGGTGGCTTTTTCAGTCACACTCAGATTCACGTCCACCTGATCTGTCGTTCCAGTCACCGGCGGAGTTTCAACGTTGATGTCACTGAAATAGCCTAGACGCTCGACACGCTCGCGCGAACGCTGAATCTTGTCCGCCGCGTACCAGCCGCCTTCCATTTGGCGGAACTCACGGCGCACCACTTCATCGCGGGTACGCGTATTGCCATTAATATTGATACGGTTGACATAAACTCTGCGGCCAGCATCGACAAAGAAGGTAAACGCTACCGTATGTTTATCTTTATCAATCTCAGGTACTGCATTGACGTTAGCAAACGCATAACCGTCATTACCCAGACGGTCACCAATTTTTTTCGCTGATTCGGTAATTTTCTCGCGGGAGAACGTATCGCCAGCTTTGAGCGTAATAAGTTTCTGCAACTCGGCTGCAGGCACCATCATTTCGCCAGCGAGCTTGACGTCGGTAACGGTATATTTGTCACCTTCCGTCAAATTAACAGTCAGGTAAATATCGTGTTTATCAGGCGTAATCGACACCTGGGTAGAATCGATATTAAATTCCAGATACCCCTGATTCAGATAAAACGACTTCAGGGTTTCCAGATCAGCAGATAACTTCTGTTTGGAATACTGATCGTTCTTGCTGTACCAGGTAAACCAGCCGGGGGTACGTAACTGAAACAGGCCTCGCAATTGCTTTTCACTAAAAGCCTTATTGCCGACAATATTGACATCGCGGATTTTGGCAACATCGCCGTCTTTAACGTTAAAGGTAATCGAAACACGATTACGCTCTAAGGGTGTAATTGTCGTGTCGATTTGTACCGCATATTTACCACGGCTGAAATACAAACGTTTAATTTCTTGCGACGCCCTGTCCAGCATGGCTTTGTCAAAAATCCTACCTTCAGCCAGGCCGGATTGTTTCAAGCCATCCTTGATTTGTTCTGCGGTAAATTCTTTGCTGCCGATGATATCAATTTTCGCGATCGCCGGGCGCTCTTCCACGACCACAATCAACACACCATTCTGGGCTTCCAGACGCACGTCCTTGAAAAACCCGGTTGCATACAGAGCTTTAATTGCCGCTGCAGATTTGTCTGCATCCAGCGTATCACCTACTTTGACAGGGAGGTAACTAAATACCGTACCGGCTTCAGTACGCTGTATCCCTTCAACGCGTATATCCTTTACGACGAAACTGTCGATTGCGTGAGCAGACATTGCCCACACACTAGTAACCAGTGCTATAGCGATTTTGTTGTGCATTATTGAGAACCAAACAAACGAATAACGTCGTTGTAAAAAGCGAACACCATCAGCGTCAGCAGTGCCGCCATTCCGAAGCGCTGCCCCAATTCCATGACGCGATCGGGTACCGGACTGCCCTTAACGGCTTCGATAATATAATACATCAAATGACCGCCGTCCAATAACGGAATCGGCAATAAATTAAGCACGCCCAAGCTGATACTGACCAGCGCCAGGAAGCTGACAAAGGCCAGCCCGCCACTGCGTGCCGACTGCCCTGCATAATCCGCGATGGTGAGTGGTCCCGACAGGTTATGCCAGGACACCTCACCCGTGATCATTCGCCCCATCATAACCAGACTGAAAGCTGACGTTTCCCAAGTCTTGCTGAATGCCTGCTGCAACGCGCGACCGAAGGAGTAATGCACTTCCGTCAGCATATCTTTGAACAGGGCTTCATCTATTTGCGGACCGGCGCCAATTTTACCGATTTCTTGCTGCTGTTCATGTGACAGCTCTGGCATCAAATTAATAGTCACGATTTTGCTATCGCGCTTGACATCGGTTTTTAGCAATCGGGCGGGATTATTCCGCACCCATTGCACCAAATCCGACCAGACTTTAACGGGTTCGCCGTTTACAGCTACGATCTGATCACCCACACGCAAACCTGAACGCTGCGCCACACCATCGGGTATCAATTGCCCGATAATGGCAGGCAAAGCGGGCTCATACACATGCAAACCCAATTGTGCAGACACACTTACTTTACCATCCCCCAGCGCCGCTCCGCTCGCATCCAACTGATGCATACCACCACCGGCCACTTTAATCTGTAGCGGGGATTGAGTAGGCAGTTTACGCAACAGTATCCAGTCTATGTCCATCCAGCTCTGTACCTGCTGACCGGCGATCTCGGTGATTTCATCACCCTGATGCAATCCGGCCAATGCTGCCGCACTCGCTGGTACTGGCTCCGCCAACACCGGTTTAATTGCTGGTACGCCGTGCAAAAACAGCCCCCAGTACAGCAACACTGCCAATAATAAATTAGCCACAGGGCCCGCCACCACAATCAGCATCCGCGCCCACACAGTTTGACGATTGAATGCACGCGACAACTCGGCCGCCGCAACGGGCGCCTCGCGTTCGTCCAGCATTTTTACATAGCCGCCCAGCGGTATGGCAGCCACTGACCATTCCGTTGCATCTGCCCCCCAGCGCCGGGTAAATAATGGCTTACCAAATCCGACAGAAAAGCGCAGCACTTTTACTCCTACCCAGCGTGCTGCCAGATAATGGCCGGATTCATGCACCACCACCAGCACGCCCAAGGCCGCTACAAATGCGAGCAGGGTACTTAACAGGTGCATGACTACGCCGCCCGCTTCTGTATATGCATTGCGGCATCACGCCGTGCCTGCGCATCGGCTTCCACCAGATCTTCCAGCGAACCTGGCTCCCCGGTAATTGCACGAGCCAATGCGTATTCAATATTAGGCGCGATATCGCCATACCCGATCTGCCCTGCCAGAAATGCCGCCACCGCAACTTCATTGGCAGCATTCAGCACTGCAGGCAGCATTCCGCCTTGTGCCAGGGCATCAAACGCCAGCTTCAGGCAAGGGAAACGAGTGTAATCGGGTGCTTCAAATGTCAAGCCACGGCCAAACAACTCCAGCGCTGATACACCTGAATCTATCCGTTCCGGGAAACCTAATGCGTAAGCAATCGGCGTGCGCATATCGGGGTTACCCAACTGCGCTATCACAGAGCCATCCAGATAATCCACCATGGAATGAATCACGCTTTGCGGATGGATCACCACCTCAATTTGCTGGGGAGTCGCGTTGAAGAGCCAGTGCGCCTCAATGACCTCCAGACCTTTATTCATCATGGTAGCGGAGTCAACCGAGATCTTTTTACCCATTACCCAATTAGGGTGAGCACAAGCCTGATCAGGTGTGACATGCGGCAGATCTGCCAGCGGCAGCGTACGGAATGGCCCGCCGGATGCTGTCAATAGAATACGACGCACCCCGCATGCAGCCAGGTCGCCGGCGAATTCGCGAGGCAACGATTGAAATATAGCGTTATGTTCACTATCAATTGGCAATAACTCAGCGCCACCCGCGGCCACTGCCTGCATGAACAAGCTGCCCGCCATAACCAGCGTTTCCTTGTTGGCCAACAGAATACGCTTACCCGCATGTGCCGCAGCCATGGCCGGGCGCAGACCCGCTGCACCGACGATTGCAGCCATAACCGTATCAACTTCGGGCATGGCGGATACAAACTCCAACGCCTCAATGCCAAACAATACTTCCGTCTTCAAACCGGCATCAAGCAACAAACTGCGCAAGCGAACCGCCGCACTCTCTTCCAGCACTACCGCATAGCGTGGCTGATGCTGCTGACATTGTGTTACCAGCTTTTCCAGCTGGCTGCTGGCAGTCAATGCCACGACCTTGAAACGCTCAGGATGGCGCGCTACCACATCCAGGGTATTTACCCCTATCGTGCCGGTCGCGCCTAAAATTGTCAGATTTTGTACTTTAGTCATAAAATTCGCTGCAACAATTCGGCATGCAACAAGATCAATGCAGCAATTGGCAAGGTTGAGGTCAGCGCATCGATACGATCAAGCACACCCCCATGCCCTGGCAATATGCTGCCGCTGTCCTTAACATTGGCCACACGCTTGACCCAGGACTCAAACAGGTCGCCCAATATGCTCAGGTACAACATCACCACACCCAGTATCATTACCGGCAATGCCCAGGCGTATGCATCGAACCGCGGGCCACTCAATACTTTCAATACAATGACGCCGTATACCACCACAGCAACAGCGGCACCGATTACGCCCTCCCAGGTCTTACCCGGACTAATGCTCGGTGCGAGTTTGTGTTTACCGAACTGACGGCCGGCAAAGTACGCAGCCGTATCCGCAATCCACACCACGCCCATCAGCAACAGCACCCACCATGGACCACGCTCGCGCAACTCGACCAACGCCATCCACAGCGGCAACAATACCAAAATACCCACTGGCATCCGCCACCAGAGTGATTTAAGCTGCCAAGCTGCAGCTAGCCACATCGGCACGATGATCAGCCATAAAACAAGCGCCGCCACATATAACCATGCGGCCAGATCAAAATAGTAGGTAACGCCCGCCAATACCACATTCCCCAGCGCATAAGTCACCCTGGCAGGTTTAGACAAGCCGGATAACTTGCCCCACTCCAGCGCACCCACCGCCAAGGGCAGCAGCATGACTAGCGCCCAAAGAGTATCCGGCAGAAAAAACAGGCAGCCCAACAGGCCGACCAGCAACAAAGCAGCGGTTAATATACGTTTAAGGAGCATGTTGTTTAAGTTGTTCACTCGTACGTCCGAAACGGCGCTCGCGTTGCTGGAATGAGGCTATCGCCTGATCCAGTTCGGCCGCGCCAAAATCAGGCCACAAGGTTGGTGTGAAATAAAGCTCGGAGTAGGCTAACTGCCACAGGAGAAAATTGCTGATGCGCTGTTCACCACCGGTACGGATAAACAGATCCGGCTCCGGCGCATAGTGCATTGATAAATGGGGTTCAAGATGATGCTCTGCCAGCGGCTGGCCAGCCAGTTCAGGTTGATGCGCCAACAACTTGGTAACCGCCTGCAACACATCCCAGCGACCGCCATAATTGGCTGCGATTGTTAAGGTCAGCCCACCATTACCTGCTGTCATGCGCTCAGATTCATGTATGAGTTGTATCAGCCGGGGTTCGAAGCGGGACAAGTCGCCCACCACCTTGAGACGCACCTGATTTTTATGCAGCTTCGTGACTTCGTGTTCCAGCGCATAGCGGAACAAATCCATCAGTAACGACACCTCTTCTTCAGGGCGCCGCCAGTTCTCGGAACTGAACGCAAACAAAGTCAGATACTTGACGCCACGGGAAGCGCACGCCTTAATGACTTCCCGCACCATTTCCACGCCGCGTTTATGGCCAGCTACACGTGGCATAAAACGCTTCTTTGCCCAGCGCCCATTACCATCCATAATGATGGCAATGTGACGCGGGACATCCACTGATTCTGGAATGGCTTGCGTCGAGCTACTGAAAATACTCACGCTTAAACCGCCATCAAATCGGCTTCTTTAGCGACCAGCGCTTTATCCACTTCAGCGATGAATTTGTCGGTCAGCTTTTGCACTTCATCTTGCGCGCGACGTTCATCGTCTTCACTAATAGCCTTGTCTTTAAGTAATCGTTTCAGCTGATCATTAGCATCGCGGCGCACATTACGTACAGCAACCTTGGCTGCTTCACCCTCGGTTTTAACCAGTTTGATCATATCCCGGCGACGCTCTTCAGTCAGTGCAGGCATAGGCACGCGTATTACTGCACCCTGGCTGGCTGGATTCAATCCCAGATCAGCATCACGAATAGCCTTCTCAATTGCACTCACCATCTTGGATTCGAATGGCTGCACAGCAATCGTACGCGCATCCATCAGCGTGACGTTAGCCACCTGGTTGATAGCCGTCGGGTTTCCATAATAATCGACCATAACGTGATCCAGTATGCCCGGATGTGCACGCCCGGTACGTACTTTGCCTAAATCGATTCTGAGCGATTCCAAGCTTTTGGTCATTTTTTGTTCAGCGGTGTTCTTGACATCAGCAATCATGCAATATTCCTCTTAACAATGTACTATCGTACCTTCGTCTTCACCCGCAACAAAGCGCGCCAAAGCGCCGGTCTTGAAAATACTCAATACTGCCAGCGGCATTTTTTGATCCCGGCACAACGTAAACGCGGTTGCATCCATTACTTTCAGGTTCTTCTGTATCGCTTCATCGAAGCTCAGGCGCTGATAACGCGTAGCACTTGCATTCTTATTCGGGTCATCAGTATATACGCCATCCACCTTGGTGGCCTTGATAACAATATCAGCGTTCATTTCCATGCCACGCAAAGCTGCAGCGGTATCGGTGGTAAAGAACGGATTACCCGTTCCCGCACCGAATATCACCACACGCCCCTCTTCCAGATAGCGTATGGCTTTGCCACGTATATAAGGCTCGGCAACCTGTTCAATATTTAACGCCGATTGTACGCGACTCACTACACCATTAACACGGAAGGCGTCCTGCAACGCCAGTGCATTCATTACTGTTGCCAGCATCCCCATATAATCGGCAGTTGCGCGATCCATACCCGCTGCAGCGGGCGCAACGCCACGGAAGATATTACCGCCACCGATAACGACGGCGACTTGCACCCCCATATCCACTACGGATTTAACTTCCTTGACGATGCGGGTGATGGTGTCACGGTTAATACCGTAACTATCTTCCCCCATCAACGCTTCGCCGGAGAGCTTGAGCAATATACGCTTATACACTGGCGCACTCATGCTTACACCTTCGCAGCAGCAGCCACTTCAGCGGCGTAATCAACCACTTTCTTCTCGATGCCTTCACCGACAACAAACATGGTGAAGCCATTCACTTTGGCTTTTTTCTCAGCCAGTAATTTCTCTACCGTTTGATCAGGGTTCTTCACAAACGGCTGACCCAGCAATGTTACTTCTGCAAGGTATTTAGCTACACGGCCTTCTACCATTTTAGCCACGATATCAGCAGGCTTGCCTGATTCAGCAGCTTGAGCGGTGTAAATCTCGCGCTCTTTCTCAATCAGGTCAGATGCAACCTGGTCTTTGGACACACACACCGGCTTGCTTGCAGCAATGTGCATCGCCAGATCTTTACCCAATGCTTCTTCGCCATCCAGATCAACCATAACGCCGATCTTCGAACCATGCAGGTAAGTTACCAAGCGACCCGCTGTCGAATAATAAGCTACGCGACGGATAGTCAGGTTTTCACCCAGCTTCATGATCAATGCCTGGCGCACCTCTTCTACCGTACCGCCAGTCATGGCCATTGCCGACAATGCAGCAATATCTGTGCAGTTATGCTCTGCCGCCAATTGCGCTACAGCTTTGGAGAAAGCCAGGAAATCTTCGTTCTTGCCCACGAAATCGGTTTCGCAGTTCACTTCTACCAGCGCGCCAGTTTTGCCATCGGCGCTGATAAACGCGCCGATCACGCCCTCTGAACCGCCACGCGCAGCCGCTTTACTCGCTTTAGCGCCACTCTTGATACGCAACAAGTCTTCTGCCGCTGACATATCGCCGCTGGTTTCAGTCAATGCTTTTTTGCATTCCATCATGCCCAAGCCAGTGCGTTCACGCAACTCTTTAACCATACCTGCTGTAATTTCAGCCATGCCTTGCTCCTTAATTGAATCGATACAAAATTTACAAAAAAAGGGGCGAAAGCCCCTTTTCGTTAAACGTTTTGGTGATTATTGCGCTGCAGCCGCTTCGTCAGCAACCTCAACGAATTCTTCGCCTTCACCTAAAATCTCGTTAATGGACTGGTTACGCGCTTCCAGCACAGCATCGGCAACACCACGTGCATACAAACGAATTGCACGGCTGGAGTCATCGTTACCTGGCACAATGAAATTCACGCCAGCAGGGCTGTTATTGGTATCAACCACACCAATCACTGGAATACCCAGTGTGTTAGCTTCTACCACAGCGCCTTTTTGGTAACCAACGTCGATTACGAAAATCGCATCAGGCAATGCAACCATATCCTTGATACCACCCAGGCTACGATTTAATTTATCCAATTCACGCTGCAATACCAGCGCTTCTTTTTTAGGGATCTTAGCGCTTTCGTCACCCAACAGCACTTCCAGATCTTTCAAACGCTTAATGGACAATTTAACGGTTTTGAAGTTGGTCAACATACCACCCAACCAACGGTTATCCACATAAGGCATGCCAGCACGCTCAGCTTCTTCACGGACGATTTCACGTGCAGAACGCTTGGTACCAACAAACAATACAGTACCTTTATTAGAAGACAGTTTACGCACGAACTTCAATGCGTCCTGGAACATAGGCAAGCTTTTTTCCAGGTTGACAATGTGAATCTTGTTGCGATGACCGAAAATGTACGGTGCCATTTTCGGGTTCCAGAAACGGGTTTGGTGACCGAAGTGAACACCGGCTTCCAGCATTTGACGCATAGTAATAGACATGATAATTTCCTTTAGGGTTAAGCCTCCAACTGTCGCCCAACATTCTCATTGAGAACACCCTAAGCATAGACAGTTGTGCGTATTTTGCTATTTAACATTAAATAACAAGCTCAAAATTATAACACAATAACCCTGTGCGGAGCAACGCAGTCACCACTCCCTGCCATAACCCACCAACCCTTTTAACATGCGCACCAGACCCAATGCCAGGTTCGGTAAAATACGCCGATACCACGCTCTCCGGCGCCAACCATCCGGCTGCACCAGCGTCCCTCCGTCCTGCATCGCCACCTGCAAACTCTGCTGCAATGCACGTGCAAAATCGCCGCTTTCCACCACCAGATTGGCCTCACGCGCCAGCAACAAGCTGAACGGGTCGATATTGCTCGACCCAACCGTAGCCCACAGCTCATCAATCACGGCCACTTTGGCATGCAAAAAGCTCTTGTGATACTCGCAAATCTCCACCCCGCCCTCCAGCAACTGAGCATACAGCGCGCGCGATGCATAATGCACCAGACGGTATTCCACCCTGCCTTGCAACAGCAGCGTCACCTTCACCCCGCGCGCCGCTGCCTCAATCAACGCCCGGCGAAAGCGCATGCCCGGCAAAAAATAGGCATTGGCAATCAGTATATGACTGCGCGCACCGGTAATAGCCGCCATATATGCCTGCTCAATGTCGCGCCGGTGCCGGAAGTTATCGCGCACCACAAATGCTACGCTATCCTGTCCAGCCACCTGAGTTTGCACAGCAATCCGCTTATTAGCTCGCCATGCAGTCTTACTTTGCGTCCACAGCACCAACGACCATAGCCGCTGCACATCCTGAATTATCCTGACCAATATCGGCCCTTGCACGCGCGCGGCATAATCAAAACGCGGTGGAGTCTGCCCCGGCGTATCCATATCATCAATAATATTGATACCGCCGACAAAAGCAATTTTCGCATCAACCAGCACCACTTTGCGGTGTAAACGCCGTAAACGGTGACGGCGCATCACCAGCAAGCTGTCATCAGGCCGAAACACCAGCCACTCCACGCCCGCGTCTTGCATGCCGCCAATCAGCTGAGGCGACAAACCGCGCGAACCAAACCCATCCACCAGCACCCGCACCCGTACGCCGCGTTGTGCTGCTTGCGACAAAGCTGCCGCTATCATCGCACCCGTTGCATCGCTGGCGAAGATATAAGTATGCAAATCAATATCGAACTGCGCGGCATTGATTGCTTCTACCAGCGCAGGGAAATACGAAGTACCACTTTCCAGCAAATCAACCTGATTCCCGGAAAGCAGACCATTCATCACAACACGCCCACCGTTGCCAGCAGCACGGCATGATCCGAGCGATGCCAGTCGTCAATCCCGTGCTTGACCTCTGCATGATGTACTTGCCAGCCACGCACATAAATTCTGTCCAGCGACAACAGCGGCATACGTGCAGGGAAGCTTCTGGCCGGCTTGCCATGCATAGCTACAAAAACCTCAACCAAACCCAGATCCCGCGCAAATTCCCGACCAGCATGACCACGCCAATCGTTAAAATCACCGGCAATAATCAACGGCGCCTCTTGCGGAACCGCCTCCAGCACGCGCCGCCGCAACATAGCCAACTGCTGTTTACGACTACGCTCAAACAATGCCAGATGCACACAGAACGCATGCACCTCATGCTCAATATCCGGCACAGCAATCACCGCATGCAGCAATCCTCGCGACTCAAAGGCATGCGCCGAAATATCCAGGTTTTCCCAGCGCACTATCGGATAACGCGACAATATCGCATTGCCGTGATGCCCATCGTCATACACTGCATTTTTGCCATAAGCAAAATCTGTCCACACTTCATCCGCCAGAAACTCGTACTGAGGCGCAACCGGCCAGTGCTTCCAGCGTTGCTCATGCCCCAGATGACTGCCCTGCACCTCCTGCAGAAACACGATATCCGAGTTCAGTGCACGCAAGCGTTCGCGCAGATCATGGATCACCATGCGCTGATTAAAGTGGGAAAATCCCTTATGGATGTTATAACTGGCGATACGTAGCTGATTACTCATGCGTAGATAATAGCAAGCGTTATGCTCAACTTGCTACTATCTTTAAACAACTGCCGGCGTTTTCATACTTGCTCAAGCCGCTGCCAGCACCCTGGTTTGCTGCAACGAAGCCGTACGGCGCTCGACATACAAGCTGGAACCCGATATTTTTTTCGCGCCTTTTTTCACTTCCGTGGCGGCTGCTGCAATTTCATGGCACTCACGGAATTGATTGCGACCCACCGGCACAGCGCCAATAGACAAGGTTGGGAAACTGTATTCCGCGCGGTTGCCACGCCTGTCCTCTGCCACGTAAAAACCGTCACCCAGATTTTCCTGTTGCAGATAAGATTGCACAGCGCTGTCGAATGCCTGCAAAATAGCCTGACAACGCTGCTCCCAATCTGTGCTCTGAAACAGCACAAAGAAATCATCACCGCCGATATGGCCGACAAAATCAATATCCTTGTCCGCATGATTCACCAGCACATTGGCAGTCAGCTTGATCAGCTCATCACCACGCCCATAACCGAACACATCATTAAACGGCTTGAACCAGTCCAGATCGACATAACATGCGCAGAAAATCTGCCCATTACCCAGCAGTAACTCTATCTGTTCATTAATAGGCACGTTACCCGGCAACATTGTCAGCGGATTGGCGTAACGCGCCTCCTGAATCTGCAGCTTGGTCATCTCCTGCATCAATGCAAAGTTCGATCCGACGCCGGCATAAGCACCATCCCGCACCAGAATAAAACCATCGGCAAAGCGTTTCTGCCCCTGCATCAGCACCAACTGGCTTAATGCCACGACTGACATGGTCACATCCACGATCAGCGGATTCTGCTCCATAAAAAACGTGCATGGCTTGCGGCTGTACAAATCACGCACATAACCATGGGAAAATTTATCCACCAGGGTCCGATTCAGCAAACCAACCGGCACTTTGCCATCCAGCACCGGCAACACGTTCAGCTCAGGATTAGCCAGCAATACTTTCAGCGCATCTTCGCTGGCAGTCGTCACTGTCACCGTCGGCACCTCAGTCAGCAATAACCGGGCCTGGCGCCCGCGCTGCAACACCATCTTCGACCAGGGATTCGCACTGACCAGCGCGCCATCCAGGCAGGCCTGCGCTGCCGCACTGGGCACCCGCTCGGGCTGCATTACCGGACGACCGATAAAATAACCCTGCCCCAGGCAAATACCCATTTCTTTCAAAATCAGCAATTCAGCCCGGTGTTCTATACCCTCAGCGATAATAATGGCGTTACTTTTTTCCGCGATTTGCTTGATTGAGCGCACAAACTGCAACTTCACCGGGTCTTTATCAATACCGGTAACAAAATGCTTGTCCATTTTCACAAAATCCGGACGCACATCCGACCAAAGCCGCAAGCTGGAAAAACCCTCACCCAGATCATCCAGCGCAATCTGAAAACCGCGCTCGCGCAAGGTCATCAGCCCGGCGACCACCGATGCATTGTCCATTTGCGGCGAACCTTCGGTGATTTCAAACACCACTCGCCCCGTCAGCACGCTGTGCTCGCCAATTAAATCAGTTAACAATGGATCAGACAGCGCGCCCGCCAGCAGCGCAAAGGGACTGATATTGACAAACAGCCTGCCCGGCAAATCCGACTGAATAAATTGCGTCATCACTGTATAAATGCACAGCATTTCCAGACGCACCAGCAAATCGGTATGCTCAGCCGCCTGAAACAGGGCCTGGGGCAGATGCAATTCACTCTCTGCCGGACCTCGAATCAGCCCCTCGTAGCCAATCACTGTGCCATGATGCAAATCCATAATGGGTTGAAACAGCGGATACAGTGCCCGCCGGTTCAGAATATCTAATAACTCTTCGCGTAGCTTCATGAGAATTTCCACCTGATTTTCCTAGCTTGTCAAAATACACCAGCAACATGACAAATTGACGACAAGCGCCCACTCCCAATGAATTCGCGTTAAGATATTGTACAAAGACAAATTATGCTTAAGGATCGTGCATGGCCCGCCCAGAAAAAATCCGCCTTGGGGAATTACTCGTTCAACAAAAGCTGCTATCTGAAACCCAGCTGCAGTTAGCACTGGAAGAACAGAAGAAGAGCGGGCGCAAACTTGGCCGGTTTTTAGTCGAAAACGGCTTCATCACCGAAGACCAGATCGCCGATGCGATTGCCAAGCAACTCAACATCCCGTTTATCCAGCTCAAAAATTACAGCATCAAACCCGAAACCACGCGCCTGTTGCCGGAAATGCAGGCACGGCGCTTCCGCGCAGTGGTACTGGAAGACCGCGGCGACAGCGTACTCATCGGCATGACCGACCCAACAGACCTTTACGTGTATGACGAAATTGCGCGTGTCGTCAAAAAAACCATAGACCTGGCCGTCGTCAATGAAAATGCCTTATTGCAAACCATAGACCGGATCTACCGCAAGACTGGCGAAATCACCGATCTCGCCCGCGAACTGGAGCAGGATCTGGGCGACAGCGTAGTCGACTTTTCCGGACTGGGCACCGGTTCCGGCAGCGAAGATGCCCCTGTCGTCAAGCTGCTGCAATCGGTGTTTGACGACGCTACCCAGGTGCATGCTTCGGATATTCACATCGAACCTCAGGAAGATGCGCTACAGATTCGTTTCCGCATTGACGGTGTGCTCAACCTGCAAACCCGTGCCGACATCAAGATCGCACCAGCACTGGCATTGCGCCTCAAGCTCATCTCCGGGCTGGATATTTCCGAAAAACGCCTGCCGCAGGACGGCCGCTTCGCCATCAAGGTCAAACAGCAATCCATCGACGTGCGTATCTCCACCATGCCTACCCAATACGGCGAATCAGTGGTCATGCGCCTGCTCAACCAGAGCGGCAACACCCTCAATCTCAACGCCATCGGCATGCCACCGGCGATGCTGGCACGCTTCCGCGCCATCCTGAAACGACCGAATGGTCTTATTCTGGTAACCGGCCCGACCGGTAGCGGCAAAACCACTACCCTGTACGGCGCACTGTCCGAACTCAACAGCCCCGAGCTCAAACTCATCACCGTAGAAGACCCGGTGGAATACCGCCTGCCCGGCATTAACCAGGTGCAGGTCAACGACAAAATCGATCTCAGCTTTGCCCGCGTGCTGCGCGCCGCATTGCGTCAGGATCCCGACGTGGTGCTGGTCGGCGAGATGCGCGATCAGGAAACCGCACAGATCGGCATGCGCGCCGCAATGACCGGCCACCTGGTGCTCTCCACCCTGCACACCAACGATGCCGCCAGCACCCCCATCCGCCTGATGGACATGGGCGTGCCGCGCTACATGGTCGCCACTTCGATACAGGCGGTATTGGCGCAGCGGCTGGTGCGCATCATCTGCGACAGCTGCAACGAGCCGTACACACCGACACCCGCCGAACACACCTGGCTCAAATCCGAGCTAGGCGCCAGCGTCGACAGCCAGACCTATCAACACGGCAAAGGCTGCTCGCAGTGCAATCAAACCGGCTATAGTGGACGCATAGGCGTGTATGAAATGCTGGAAATCACCAATGCCGTAGCCGAAGCCGCCAGCCAGGCCGATCCCGCCGTGTTTTTACGCGCTGCCGAACAGCAGATGGCAGGCAATACCTTGCGCCGCCATGCTATCAACCTGGTAGTCGCCGGCAAAACCACAGTGGCCGAAGCCATGCGCATCAGCAATCAGTTCGATGATTAATAACGTTAACATTGCCTTCAAGCGCCTGAATTTTTTAATTGACTGACGACTAGCCCACCCATGCCATTTTTTGCATATAAAGCCCGTAACACTCGTGGCGAGCTGGTAGAAGGCACACTGGAAAGTGCCGACAGCGGCAGCGTCGCTGACCTGCTCATCAACACGGGCGTCACCCCGGTCGACATCCGTCTCACTGCCGACCCGCATGCCAAGACCGGTGACAACTGGTGGAAAAAACTCACCGAAGTCAAAGTCACTGCTATCGACGTGCAATTATTCAGCCGCCAGATTTACACCCTGCTCAAAGCCGGCGTGCCCATCATGCGCGGCCTGGCTGGCCTGCAGGAATCCGCCGTCAATAAAACCTTTGCCGGCGTCATTCAGGACCTGCGTGAATCACTGGATGCAGGCCGCGAACTGTCTGCCGCGATGCAGCGCCACCCTACCGTGTTTTCAGCGTTCTATTTGAGCATGATCCGCGTTGGCGAAATGACCGGGCGACTGGAAGAAGTGTTTATCCGTCTGTTTGACCACCTCGAATTCGAACGCGAGATGGGTGAGCGCGTCCGCACCGCCTTGCGCTACCCGTCTTTTGTCGTCCTGGCCATGGCCATCGCCATCGGCGTTATCAACCTGTTCGTCATCCCCGCGTTTGCCAAGGTCTATGCCGGGTTTCATGCTGAACTGCCGCTGGTCACGCAAATCCTCATCAACACCTCGAATTTCATGGTGAATTACTGGGGACTGATGCTGGCCATCATCATCGGCAGCATCATCGCCTTCAAATACTACATCGGCACCGAAGCAGGCCGCTATCGCTGGGACAAAACCAAACTCAACATCCCCATCGCCGGCAAAATCATCCTCAAAGGCACGCTGGCACGTTTTGCCCGCAGCTTCGCGCTGGCCAGCAAAAGCGGCGTTCCGATTATCCAGAGTCTCAACGTCGTCGCCCAGACCGTCGATAACGCCTACATCGCCAGCCGCATCGAACAGATGCGCGACGGCATCGAACGTGGCGAAAGCATACTGCGCACCGCCGCCACTGCCAACGTGTTCACCCCGGTGGTACTGCAGATGATCGCCGTCGGCGAAGAAACCGGCGATCTCGACAACCTCATGGAAGAAATCGCGCAGATGTACGAACGCGAAGTCGATTACGAACTCAAAACCCTGTCCTCGCAAATCGAGCCCATCCTGATTATCGGCCTGGGCATACTGGTGCTGATACTGGCTCTGGGTGTATTCTTACCGATCTGGGATCTGGGCAAGGTTGCATTGCACAAATAAAATCAGATTATATAAAACGCACGGAGACGCAAAATGAATAATAAACAGAGCGGTTTCACCCTGATCGAACTTGTGGTCGTCATCACTATTTTAGGTATTTTGGCTGCGATGGCATTGCCCCGCTTTACCGCGATTCAGGCCGACGCCCGCCTCGCTAAAATGAATGGTGCCATGGGCGCAGTCAAATCCGCTGCCGCCATGGCGCACGCCACCCTGCTCACCCGTGGCTACAGCAGCAACTACACCGGCACGCCCAGCACACCGGCCATTATCATCGAAGGCACCACGGTCAGTTATGTCAATGGCTACCCGGATGCAGCGTCAATTGTGCCGCTGGCCGGACTGACCACGCCGGATTACGTCATTACCGGATTAACCGCACCGGTGATTGCCGCAGTCGATGCCAACCATACCGGCGGCACTGCCGATTGCAGCATCAGCTATACCGCACCCGCTGCAGCGGATACCCTGCCAACCTATACCGTCAACGCCACGCTAGCCACGTGCGCTTAAGAATTGTATTATTCAACCGTTATTACAATAATCATCAACACTTTTATTAATTGCACAGGGGCACAAAAATGAAAACAACTCAAAGCGGTTTTACCTTGATCGAATTAGTCGTCGTGATCGTCATTCTGGGCATTCTGGCCGCGACCGCATTGCCAAGATTCATTGATTTGACAGACGATGCTGACAAAGCTGCCATTCAAGGTGTTGCTGGTGGCTTAAGTTCTGCCGCAGCGATCAACTACGGTGGCTGCGCTGTTACCAATAACGCTACTTCCAGCAAGTGCGTCAAAGTCGCAAAATGCTCTGATGTAGGTACATTACTGGCTCCCTCATTAACATTATCTACCACAAGCACACCTTATTATCTTGCTGCAGACACTCCAGCCACAACTAACGGCGCTACCGTTACCTGTACTATCTATAAAGATAAAAGCGCAACGGCTACAAAAACTTATACAGCAGATTACAGCGCTGTTGGTGCCGGCAACTAAATAGCTTGACCGATAAGGGGTTCCATTAGTGGAACCCCTTGTTTATCCCACCTCAGCAGTTACTTATATCATGTGGCCACACGCCTTTTCTGGAGCAGCAATAGATGGGCAGGTCTGATCGTTACCACTCTCTGAAACACCCCTCAACCGGCTTCACTCTGGTCGAACTCGTCGTCGTCATCGTTATCGTCGGCGTATTAGCCGTCGCCGCCATACCGCGCATGTTTGACCGCAGCACGTTTGATAGTCGTGGTTTCTATGATGAAACCATGTCGGCACTGCGCTATGCGCAAAAAACCGCGATTGCCCAGCGCCGTACCGTATGCGCCGCTTTCACCAACACCAGTCTGACCCTGACCATCGCCTCCGCCGCTAATGTCGGCACGTGCGACACCAATCTTGCCAACCCGGCCGGCAGCAGCCCGTTTACCGTTACGCCGCATTCAACCGGAATTACCTACACCAGCACCCCCACCGCTTTCAACTTTAATGCGCTGGGGCAAGCCAGCAGCGGGCAGACCATACAAGTCAAAGACGCTACTGGCAGCATCATCATTGAGCAGGACACCGGCTATGTGCACAATTAAACGCCAGTCCGGAGTCTCGCTGATCGAGCTCATCATTTTCATTGTCATCGTCAGCACTGCCGTCGCCGGTGTGTTAGCGGTGATGAACGTCACCACGCAACACAGTGCTGACCCTATGCTGCGCAAGCAGGCACAAGCCATTGCCGAATCATTGCTGGAAGAAATCGAATTGCAGCCATTTACTACCTGCGACCCTAACGATGCCACGGCAAGCACGGGCACCTGCACCACCACTCCAGAAGCCATGGGGCCGGACGTCAATCCAGACACTGGCGTCACTGAGACCCGTTACGACTCGGCTAACCAGTTTGATAATGTCAACGACTACGCAGGTTTCACCATGACTGGTATCAACGACATCACCAACACCCCCATAGGCGGCTTAGGCAGTTATACCGCAACTGTCGCCATAGCGACGGATGGCGCCAGCTTTGGACTGGCTTCAGGTCAAGTATTAAAAATTGATGTCACCGTCACCAGAGGTAACGACAGCCTCACTCTCACCGGCTACCGTTTCCAGTACGCTCCGAACGCGGTGCCATGATCATGCGACCCATACCTCCCCTTACCCAGCGCGGCTTTACTCTGATAGAAGCCATCGTTGTCATTACCATCACCGCTATCATTGCTGCGGTGGTGGCGACTTTCATCCGCACACCGGTACAAGGTTATTTCGACAGCGTACGCCGAGCCGAATTGACTGACACCGCCGACACTGCGGTGCGCCGTATTAGCCGTGACCTGCATCTGGCGCTGCCCAATAGTGTACGCGTCACCAATATTGGCGGGATTTCCTATCTGGAATTTTTGCTGACCAGCGGCGGTGGGCGTTATCGCACCGACACCCCCGGCAATGTTCTGGATTTCACCACCAGCACTACCAAATTCGACGTACTTGGCCCCGCCATCGCCACCACATCAGGCGCACTCAATCTGATCGCCATCTACAACCTGGGCATCCCCGGCGCAGATGCTTACTCTGCCGACAACACCAGCCCAATCACCGGCATCGCGGGCAATACCGTCAGCATCAATGCCAAGCTGTTTCCGTTTGCTTCACCCAGCAATCGTTTCCAAATTATCCAGACACCGGTGACCTACGTGTGCGACCCGACTGCCGGCACACTCACGCGCTATTGGAATTACACGATAAGCGCAAGCCAGCCCACCAGTTTCAGCAGCGGCACCAGTGCGCTCCTGGCCAAGAACGTCAGCGCATGTAACTTCACCTATAACCCCCAGGTCATCACCCAGCGGGCCGGTCTGGTTTCGGCTACTCTGCAACTCAGCCAAAGCGGCGAAGCCGTGAATTTATATTATGAAACCCATGTCAGCAATGCGCCTTAACCTCCTTCAGCGCGGCTTCTCCATCGTTTCCGCGATTTTTCTGCTGGTCGTGCTGTCAGCGCTGGGCGCATTCATGCTCACCTTCTCCAATGTGCAGCAAATGACTTCCGCACAAGATGTGCAGGGCGCAAAAGCCTATCAGGCCGCCCGTACCGGCATAGAATGGGGTGCGTATCAAATTATCGTCGCCAACAGCGGGTGTACGGGCTTTCCGCTCAACAAAAATCTGTTCGGCTTTGGCCTGACGGTGACATGCTCACGTTCAGGCCCATACACTGAGGGCGTCAACACCGTCAACCTCTACCAGATTACAGCTACTGCAAGCACCGGAATCGTTGGCAGCAGCACTTATATCGAGCGTCAACTGCAAGCCACGCTAGAGAAATAAGGGAATAAAACATGTGCGTTCAAATTAAAAATACCGATAAACAAAGCGCTATCCATTCGTTACTCGTTCTTTGGCTGATACTCGCCACGACGCTCATGGCATTGCCTGCCATGGCGGCTACGTACGCCTATCGCAACGACACCTTCAGTTACGACACTCCTTCGGCTGCCGCCAAAACTGTTGCCTGGCATACAGCCAGCCCCGCGCCAGCGTGTACCGGGTATCCCAATGGCGATGACGACTGGGCCGATATCAGTTTTGCCAGCGTAACTTCTCCCGCAAATAACTTTACCTTCACTTTTGCCGGAGTCGCTCAGACCGGAGTACGCATCTATTCCAACGGTATGCTGGTATTCGGTAATGACACATCCGGTTATTGGCGCGTCTATACCAACACTACCCTGCCCGCCACCGCCAATGCGACAGCTTATACCGGGTGCAGCAGCGGACAACTTGGCAATGCGATTGTGGCTTATTGGACCGATATTGTTGCCGGCACTGCCAACAACACCACCGGTGCCTCTGTGCAATACGAATTACTTGGCACAGCACCCAATCGGCGCATGGTCATTTCCTGGGTAAACGTAAAACTGTACAACAGCACCACACGCTATAATTTCCAGATCAGCTTGTATGAAAGCCCCGCAGGCGGCCTGAACAGCAATTTCAAATATCAATACACCACAGGCAGTTCAACAGGCTCGGCGGCTACTGTAGGCGTACAGGTCAACACTACTGATTCGACACTATATGCATACAATCAGGCATTTATTGATCCGACCATCGGATCTGCAATCCTCTGGTACCCCGCTAACCAGTTAGCAGGCAAGAGTGCTGAATATCACTTCGACGAAAGCACCTGGAATGGCACGCCCAACGAGATCAAAGACACTTCCGGCAATAGCCGGAACGCATCTCGGACAGGTGCAGCGAGCAATATTGCAACCGGCAAGATTTGCCGTGGAGGGAGTTTTACCAACAACACCAGCAATGCAATCATAGATGCCGTTTCCACTCCGCTTTCACCATCCAGCGCGGGTTCTGCCGACTTCTGGTTTTACTCCAACGCAAAATGGAATTCAGCTGATGCCATGCTGCTTGATGCCACAACGACTGCAGCGAAACCATTTTTCTTTATGAAAACAGCAGCCGGTGCTTTAAAACTCGCGGTGACTGATAGTAGCGGCACGGTATTAACGCTATCGTCGGCAAATCAGGCCTTCGCTGCCAATACCTGGCATCATGTCGGGGCAAGCTGGAATATGCGTCCTGGCAGCAATCAAACCTTGTTGCAAATTTTTCTGGACGGCGCGTTAACAACCTCTTTGCGGACCACTTCAAACGGCTCGATTACCGCGCTCTCGACTTTCAACATTGGTGACAATCGCACATCAGGCATTACTCCCACAGGCGGCACGCCAAATGGTGCCAACGGTTACATCGACGAAGTCAATATCTACTCCACCGAAATCAATACCAATCAGGCATTGGCCGATATGAATGCCACGCATGCCTGCACTTCACTCGATCATTTCCACATTATTCACAACGGCTCGGCTGTCACCTGCGATACAGCACCGGTGACGATAGAAGCACATGATGTCAATCACACATTGCTGACTCTGTCTGGCACAACCCTGAACCTATCTACCTCCACGAACCACGGCAACTGGTCCAACATAACGGGTGGCTCTGTCAGCACTATTACCAATAATGGCAACGGCTCTGCAAGCTATGTGTTCAGCAATGAGTCTTCGGTCACTTTCGGGTTGCAGGATTCCACTGCCGAATCTGTCATTATCGGCGCAACTTCAGGCACCGTCTCCACTACATCCGGCGCAGCGGCATCTTGCGCTGTGGCAGATTATACGTTTGGCACCGCCTGTAATGCGCCATTGGTATTCTCATCCGCCGGATTCCGTTTTGTGGATGGCTCTGGCAATCCCATTACCAATCAGGTCGCTGGGGTCAGTTCGGGTACTTACTATCTTCAGGCCATCAAACAAGGCACTACCACCGGTGTTTGCACCTCATTATTCCCGGCGGGAACGGCGGTCAATATTAATCTGGCATCGGAATGCAACAACCCGAGCAGTTGCCAATCCGGACAAGCGGTTACGTTTACCTCGGGCACTGCCACCACGATAGCCAGTAATGCCAATGGCACAATCACCGCTACCAGCGGCAATTACACCAGCAAATCGCTTACCTTTAACTCCACAACGCTTATACCTGCAGCGCCTTTCACCTTCAGCTATTCCGACGTCGGCCAGATTAGATTATGGGCGAGTTACACCCCTTCCGGCGGCTCGACCATCTCGGGTAACACCCAACTGATCGTGGCACCAAAATCTTTTGCATTCAGCAGTATTACCTCAGCCCCAATCAAAGCCGGGCAGGCATTCAGTGCCAAGGTAACCGCAGTCAATGCATCAGGCATAGCCACGCCCAACTTTGGACAGGAGACCACGCCAGAAAGCGTAAATCTGTCATTCACAAAGTGCCAGCCAACAGGCTCCAATTCCCAAAACGGGGCGCTCGCTGGCACTCTGGGCACTTTCAGTGGCGGCATTGCGGCAAGTAACAATCTTACATGGAGTGAAGTAGGCAACATTGACCTGATCGCTAACCTCGGCAACAGCAACGGCTATCTGGGCTCGGGGCTTTCAGCCACAGGCAACTCCGGCTCTACCGGCACGACTTGCTCCGGCACAGGCAATATCGGCATGGTGGGGCGCTTTACCCCTGATCATTTCATTACCTCAGTGACCCATGGCTGCAATGCCGGCAGCTTTACATACTCAGCACAACCATTTACGGTTGCCATCACCGCGATGAATGGCCTGGCTACACCCACTACGACGCAAAATTATGATGGCACAACCAATACATCACCAAATTTTGCCCAGAAAGTCACCCTGACCGATGCCAATGCAGCAGCCATACCTGTTGGCAAGTTTGTTACCAATACCGACAGCGTAGCTGCCACCAACTTTAGCAAGGGCGTCGCTTCGGTCAGTACGCCAGCCTATGCCTTCAACAATGCATTAACGGGGGCTACAACAATTAAACTTCGCGCAACGGACGCTGACAGCATTACATCATCCGGTTATAGCGAAGGCACTACTGAGATCCGCAGTGGCCGCATCAAAATCAATAACGCCAGCGGTTCAGAAGCACTTGCCCTGCCTGTGCCCATGGTGGCGCAATACTATAACGGCACCGCCTTTGTCACCAATGCTGCAGATAGCTGCACATCAGTCCCCGTGCCAACTACGCCTACTGCGAGCTCAGGCCTGTTAACCACATTAACGACAACAGCAACTCTGTTGGCACCATTCAGTGCCGGCGACAGCAAGCTAAAATTATCCAAACCAGGGGCAAAAGGTTATGTCGACATCACTATCGCTGCCCCTGCCTGGCTACAGTACAACTGGAAGGGTACGGGCCTGACCAACCCGACCGCACGCGCAACCTTCGGAGTTTACAAAAATGCGAATGAATTCATCTATATGCGCGAGATGTATTAAGCTAATTGACAACTTCATGCATTTGCTTTAATTTTCATACAATTACTTAAAAAAATAGATAAAAATGGGGCTTTTCTCAAAAATCAAAAAAACACAGGGCGGGATGGTTTTTGAGCTGCAGGCCGACGGCATTTGTGTCACCCGTGTCACGCAAACCGCCCATGCCAAGCCCAAAGTAGCGCTGGCTAAGTTTTATCCGCTGGCACAGTTGGAAACATCCGTATTGCTGTCCAATATCCACAAAGAACTGCAGACCAAACGCTACGACTGCAGCCATTTACTCAGTGCCGGCGAATACCAGTTATTGACAGTCGAAACCCCCGGTGTGCCACAGGAAGAGCTAAAAACCGCAGTACGCTGGCTGCTCAAAGATATGCTCGACTACCATGTGGATGATGCCACCATCGACGTACTCGATATCCCCGTGGATAAAAATGCCCCGGCACGCAAAGCGATGATGTACGTTGTCGCCGCTCGCAACCAGCTTATCGCGCAACGCCAGGCGATGTTCGACAGCGTACAAATCCCGCTTAAAGTGATCGATATCCCGGAACTGGCACAACGTAATATTACGACTCAGATTGCGCCTGCTGATCGCGGCCTGGCGCTGCTATCCGTTGATCAGGCTGGTAGCTTGCTGACCATCAGCTTTAATGGCGAACTGTATCTGTCACGTCGGCTGGATATTAATCTTATCCAGATCGGCACTCCCAACACCGAATATCAGGAACAGCTATTCGAGAAGCTCACCCTGGAATTGCAACGCACGTTTGACCACATCGACCGCCAGTACCCGTTTATCAGTCTGGCCAAACTGGTATTGGCACCCGCCTCACCGGAAATCTCGGCATTGTTGGCCTACCTCTCCAGCAACCTGTATATCCCCGTGGAAATCCTCGACTTGGCCGCAGTATTCGACCTCACCCCGGAATTACAGCAGACCGAACAGCAATCCCGTTTCTGGATGAGCCTGGGCGCAGCATTACGGCATGAGGATAAAGCCCTGTGAGTCAACAGATCAATTTATGCAACCCGCTGTTCCGCAAACAGGAAAAATACTTTTCTGCTGTCACCATGGCCCAATCCCTGGGCCTTATCCTGCTGGGCTGCGCCGTGTTTTACGCTTATCTGGCGTATCAGACTCGCGCACTGACAAAACAGGCCGGACAAATGGTGCAGATGCACGAAGCCGCACAACGGCAGCTGACTACGCTCGCCACCACAATGGCCGCACGCAAGCCTGACCCGCTGTTAACCGATGCAGTAGCCAAAGCCGAACAGGATGTGCGCGCACGTCAGGTTATTCTGGATCTGCTACAACAAGGCGAGTTAGGCAACCAGACAGGCTTTTCCGAGTATTTCAAGGCCTTATCCCGCCAGACAGTCAGTGGTTTATGGCTAACCGGGTTCGAAGTTATCGGCAACGGCAATCAGATCACCATCAGCGGTCGCGCCTTGCAACCGGCATCAGTCCCGCTGCTGATCCAGCACCTGAAATTTGAACCTGTGTTTGCCGGTGTGCACTTTGCCGCGCTCGACATGCGCCATCCGGATACACCGACAACCAGCACCGGCACCCCCGGCTTGCCTTTGCCGTATATCGAATTCACTTTGGGCAACAGCAAAGCGGAGCCAGCTAAATGAAAGCATTAAAAGCCCACTGGCAGAATCTGGCTAACCGCATCGATGTCCTGAGCATGCGCGAGCGCATCATGGTATTCGCCGCTGTGGTCGTGGTCATCGTAACCATCATCAACACGCTGCTGATCAACCCGCAACTCGCCCATCAGAAGCAATTAGCCGAGCAAATTGTGCAATCGCAACAAGCCACCGCAGCGATGCAAGCGCAAATCCAGGAGTTGCTCAAAGCCGGCAGCACCAATCCGGACATCGCGCTACAGGTCAAACTGGCGCAGTTGCGCAACCAGGCCACCGATAGCGGCAAAACCCTGGATGACATCCAGAGCAAACTGGTCGCACCGCAACAAATGTCGACGCTGCTGGAAAACATCCTGCGTCATAACCAGAACGTACACCTGGTCACGCTGAAAACACTGCCCGTTGAAATCCTGAATGCCAAATCCGATACCGACACCAGTGCAGACAGTAAAGCCTCTACAACTGCCAAGTCCGATGCAGCCAGTCCGACTGAAACCGCCAACCACATTTATAAACACGGTGTAGAAATCACCGTGACCGGCAGCTACCTTGATCTCACCCGCTATTTGAGCGCAGTCGAGGCCTTGCCGTGGCGCATGTTCTGGGGCAAAGCAGCGCTCAGCGTAGATAAAGACCAAACCGTCAGCCTTACGCTACGCCTCTACACATTAAGTCAGGATAAAGCATGGCTCAGTATTTAAGCTTGCTCACCCGCTGGGTATGCACTGCATTGTTATCAGGCCTTGCTGCCACCAGCTTTGCTGATATGCCGCACGACCCGACGCAACCGCCTGCCTCTATCGCCACAGTTGGCCCAAATGGCAATGCTACGACCGGATCAGCGATACAGTCCATTACCATTCGCGGCAGCCAGCGCTATGCGATGGTAAACGGCACCATGGTCAAGCCGGGCGATACACTCAGTGAAGGTCGTATTGTGAAAATTACAGAAAACGCGGTCATTGTTAAATCCGCTACCGGACTCACAGCCTTGAAACTGTTTCCCAATGTAGAGAAACGCATGCACCCACCCGCAAAATCGACCCACCAACCGTCGGTTCACCGCAATTAAAGGTAGAATCATGAACACACGCCGCTCACTTACCCCTACCCGTTACTTATCCGGTTTACTGGCTGTACTGGTGCTCAATCTGACCGGCTGCGCCGCACTGCAACCCAAAGCCGATAACACTCAGGCACACATCAACACTGAGTTGGACCAAGCTGCTGCCTCAAGCAAAACCCCGTTAAAAATGCAGCCTGCGGCCGTAAATGCGGCCTTATTACCGCCTTTGCAAATTGCCTTGCCGAAAGCAGCCAAGCCGATAGAACAACGATTTGATCTGGTTATCAACAATGCGCCTGCCAGCCAGGTGTTCATGGGCATTGTCTCCGGCACGCCTTACAGCATGCTGATCCCGCCTGATCTGACCGGGAATTTGTCCGTCAATCTTAAAAACGTGACGGTGTTTGAAGCACTGGATGCCATCCGCGAGCTTTACGGCTATGATTACAAAGTGGACGGCAGCCGCATTTTCATCCAGCCGATGACCATGCAGACCCGGGTGTTCAAGCTCAATTACATTGCCGGCCACCGCAAGGGCAGCTCTGACATCCGCGTGACTTCAGGCTCTGTCAGTGACGGCCCCATCACACCGGGAGCAGTACCCGGCGCGATCCCCACCACAACACCGGGCGCAGCTAACAGCCGCGCAATCGAAACCAGTAAAATTACCACCTCGATCGAAACTGATTTCTGGGGCGACCTCAAAACCTCGTTATCTACCATTATCGGCGATAAAGATGGCCGCAATGTGGTGGTCAATCCGCAATCAGGTGTCCTGCTGATCCACGCCATGCCGGTGGAAATTCACCAGGTGGAAAACTACCTTAAAGCCATGCAACTGGCCGTTGACCGCCAGGTCATGCTCGAAGCAAAAATTATCGAAGTGCAGTTGAATGATGGTTTTCAAACCGGCATTAACTGGGCAGCATTCAACCGCAACGGACAAAGCCGATTCTCGGTGGGTGCCGATCCCGCTAGTTTTGGCGTACCCGGTGGCACACCCGTCGCCAATAGCACGCTGGCCAGCATATTCTCTGCCGGCATGTCCACTGCCATCAACACCAGCGCGGGCTTGCTTAATGTGGCCGCACAATCCGATAACTTTGCTGCTTTACTGAATTTCCTCGATACCCAGGGCACAGCCCGTGTGCTTTCCAGCCCGCGCATAGCTACCTTGAATAACCAGATGGCGATACTGAAAGTCGGTACTGACGAATTCTTCGTCACCAATGTCACCTCCACGGTAACCAGTACCGGCAGTGCAACCAATACGGCCACGCCGAATGTGACACTGCGCCCGTTCTTCTCAGGTATCGCGCTGGATGTGACCCCGCAAATCTCGGATGAAGGTCTTATCACCCTGCACATTCATCCTTCGGTGAGCAATGTGACCGAAAAAAATAAAGTGATAAACCTCGGCCAGTCGTTGGGCACGTTGACGCTACCACTGGCATCCAGCACCATCTCCGAAACCGACAGCGTGGTGCGGGTGCAGGACGGCAGCATCGTGGCCATCGGCGGCCTGATGCGCGAAGCCAGCACCGATGACAAAACCGAAGTGCCGGGACTGGGCAGCGTACCGTTACTCGGCTCGCTGTTCAAACATACCAATCGTATTTCGCAAAAGCGCGAACTGGTGATCCTGCTTAAGACCACAGTGGTTAAGGGCGGCAGCGACTGGACCCAGGATGTATTACAAAGCCGCGAGCGCATCCAGAACATGCAACGCGGTGGCAGCTGAGTGTCATGTACCTTGAACACTTCGGCTTGCGCGAGTATCCGTTTACCCTCACCCCGGATACCAGTTACTTTTTAGCCAACAGCCACCATCAGGCGGCGTTGAATACCTTGCTGGTTGCCATCAGCACCGGCGAGGGCTTCATCAAGATCACCGGTGAAGTTGGGACCGGAAAAACCTTACTGTGCCGCCAATTTCTGGCTCACATCGAGCATATCAACGCCACGCAACCCACCCCGCAATTTGTCACCGCATACATTCCAAACCCCTATCTGACGCCGCACAGCCTGATGCTGGCGCTCGCCGAAGAGCTAGGCTTCAGCCCGGCAGCCAATATCGAGCAACACCAGCTGCTCAAATCCATTACGCAAGCGCTGCTGGCCTGCGCCAATCAGGGTCAGCAGGTCATACTGTGTCTGGATGAGGCTCAGGCCATGCCCATCGAAACGCTGGAAGCGCTGCGCCTGCTCACCAATCTGGAAACCGAAAAACGCAAATTGCTGCAAATCATCCTGCTCGGACAGCCTGAACTGGATCAGAAATTACAGCACCACAGCATACGCCAACTGAATCAGCGTATCAGCTTCCACTATCAGCTAGGCACGCTCAACCTCGCTGAACTAGGACAATATGTGGCGCATCGCCTGCACACTGCCGGCTATCAGGGCCCACCTGTGTTCACTCGACGAGCCTTGCAGGCCCTGCATCATGCCAGTGGCGGCATACCCCGTCTGATCAACATCCTCGCCCATAAAGCCATGATGCTGAGCTTCGGCACTGGCGAGTATCAAATCGGCGCAAGGCAGATCAGCATCGCTGCCGAGGACACTGAAGCCGCACAGCAAATCGTACATTACCGGTATTACCTGGCGATCGCCTTCATCATGCTCGCTACCGGATTTGGATGGGTCATACTTAAATGAGTCTAATCAATCAGATGTTGCAAGACCTGGCACAGCGGCAGGCACCCACCGCGGATACCCTCAGCCAGGTTACCGCCATTCCGCTGCAACCCCGGAAAAAAGGAATACCAATCTGGTTCTGGGTCAGCCTGACCAGCCTTATCGCTATTAACGCTGCAGCATGGTTATGGTGGCACAGCCGGCCAAATACAGCGCAACCCGTCACGCCGCCGATCATGCGCCACGCCATACAAGCTGCTGTACCTGCAGTAACCAAACCGGCTCCGACAGTAGCTCCACCGCCTGCCGTACCCGTAGCGGCAGTAGCTCAGCCAACTCTGGCTAGCACTATACCGACCCTAACACCCTCGCTGACACTGTCATTGGGTATCAGCAATCCTAACCCCAGCGTATTACCGAGCAAACCAGTACCGCTCAATGATCCTGTGCAGATTACTGCTAACAGCAGCATCAGCAAACAGCTCAAACCACTGACGACTGCCCAACTGGCCGAAAACGAATACCGCAAGGCACTGACACTGACGCAGCAAGGCCACATTAATGAAGGCATGGAAAGTTTCAGCCTAGCCTTGTCGCTTGATCCGCACCACCATGCCGCCAGACTGACACTGGTCGGACTGCTGATTGAGAATAAACGCATGGCAGAAGCCGAGCGTCGTTTGCAGGATGGTATCGCCCTCGATGCCGACCAGACCGATCTGGCGATGATACTGGCACGCCTGCAAGTCGAGCGCGGCAGCATCACTGATGGCATCGCCACGCTGGAGCGCAGCTTGCCTTATGCAAGCGAACAGGCGGATTATCAGGCATTTCTCGCCGCATTATTGCAGCGTAACGGACGCCATAAATCGGCAATTGAGCACTATATTGTCGCGCTGAAAAAGGCGCCGCAATCTGGCGTGTGGTGGATGGGCCTGGGCATTTCCCTGAAAGCCGACAATCAACCGGACAAAGCGCGTGAAGCGTTTACCCGAGCCAAAGCGACTAACAACCTGAGTCCGGATTTGCTCGCATTCGTAAACCAGCAATTATCCTGAGCATGCACCAAAAAGGATGAACTCCACTGTGTCGGCACTATACAGGTGCCGACAGTCATCGCCATAAAAAACACAACATACTGTTTATTAATACAATTAATCATGGCACGCTCATTGCTATGTAAAGAGTGGGGCATAAATTTTCGTTGTTGGTTTATGCACCGTTTTCATCCTCCATGCGGTATTTAGGGCGTCTTCGGACGCCCTCTTTTTTATCAGTTGCCTGAGTCCCTACCGAGCAGCGTACAATTACATCTTTCGATTTCCGTAGCTGATTACCGTGATCCGTTTTACACAACTCACCCTCGCCCGTGCTGCCAAAGTCCTCATTGAGCAAGCCAATCTGCAAATTCACCCCGGCCAGAAAATCGGTCTGACCGGTGCCAACGGCTGCGGCAAATCCAGCCTGTTTGCCCTGCTCCTCGGCGAACTTCACCCCGAATCCGGTGAACTGAGCTTACCTGATACCTGGGTGATCGCGCACGTCTCCCAGGACACTCCGGCCTTGCAGCAACCGGCTCTGGAATTTGCCATGGATGGCGATAAACGCCTGCGTGCAATCGAGCACGAACTGGAGCAGGCCACCGCTGCCAATGACGGGCACCGTGTCGGTGAACTGCATGCACAACTGGGCGAAATCGATGGCTACAGCGCCCGGGCGCGCGCTGCGGAATTGCTTCATGGTCTGGGCTTCAGCGATACCGACTTTGCCAAACCGGTTGCCGACTTCTCCGGCGGCTGGCGCGTACGCCTGAATCTGGCGCAAGCGCTGATGAGCCGCTCTGATTTGCTGTTGCTGGATGAGCCCACCAACCACCTGGATCTGGATGCGGTGCTGTGGCTGGAAGGCTGGCTGAAGAGCTATCCGGGCACGCTGCTGCTGATTTCGCATGACCGTGACTTCCTTGATGCAGTTACCACCCATATTGCGCACATCGAAAACCGTGGCATCAAGCTCTATAGCGGCAGCTATTCCGACTTTGAACGCCAGCGTGCCGCCCATCTGGCGGTGCAGCAAGCCATGTTCGACAAGCAGCAGCGCGAACGCGCCCATCTGGAAAGCTTCATCGAACGCTTCCGTGCCAAAGCCACCAAAGCCCGCCAGGCGCAGAGCCGGATCAAGGCGCTGGCACGCATGGAAGACATCAGCGCAGCTCATGTCGACTCGCCATTCAGCTTCACTTTTCGTGATCCGGTCAGCGCACCCGACCCGCTACTGGATATCCGCCACGCCAGCGTCGGCTATGGCGCGCAACCGCTGTTGACCGATATCAACCTCGCGGTACGCAGCGGTGAACGCATCGGCCTGCTCGGCCGCAACGGTGCCGGAAAATCCACACTGATCAAATTACTCGCCGGTGAAATCCAGCCGTTTAGCGGCACCCGCAGCGAAGGCAAAGGGCTCGCCATCGGTTACTTCGCCCAGCACCAGCTGGAGCAATTGCGCCCCGACGAATCCCCCTTGCAGCACATGTTACGGCTGTCACCCGATACCCGCGAGCAGGAATTGCGCGACTTCCTCGGCACCTTTGACTTCCGCAACGACGCAGCCATGTCACCCTGCGGTCCATTCTCCGGCGGCGAAAAATCGCGCCTGGCGCTAGCACTGCTGATCTGGCAACGTCCGAACCTGTTGCTGCTGGACGAACCCACCAACCATCTGGACATGGACATGCGCCACGCCCTCAACCTGGCATTGCAAGGCTATCAGGGCGGTGTGGTATTGGTATCGCACGACCGCTCGCTGCTCTCCACCACCTGCGACAGCTTCATGATCGTCGCGGATGGCAAGGCGCAAGTATTCGATGGTGATTTGAACGATTACCGCGACTGGCTCAACCAGCAGCGTCTGCAGGAAGCCAGCGTCAATCCTGACAAGCTTGAACGCCGCCAGCAACGCGAGCAATCGGCACAGGAACGCCAGGCACGACTCGCGCAACGCCGCCCCATCGTAAAGGAATTGGAAAAACTTGACCAGCAACTGCCGAAATGGCAAGCCGAAAAAACCACACTCGACCAGCAACTGGCCGACACCACCCTGTATGAAGTGGCTCAGCGCGACAAACTGCAAACGCTGCTCAAGCGTCAGGGAGAGCTCGGCAACATGATAGATGAGGCTGAAGAACGCTGGCTGAATCTGCATGAAACCTTAGCCGAACTTGATACTGCCGAAAACTGATCCTGATTGCTGGCGCAATATCGCCAGCAATCAGGCATCTTGTACTACCCACGCCATCAGCATTCCCGCCGCACAACCATGCACCACAATCACAAAAACAACACCGATAGCTATTAACTATCTATCAAATTAATATTTTCAATTAGATTTATTAATCACCCTTCTTTATCATACGCTCCGTAGCAACTAATTTTTAACCCACCAAGGAGCAAGACGCATGAACACCACTTTAATCAACACCGAAGTTCTGCCATTCGCAGCCACCGCTTTCCACAACGGCAAGTTTGTTGACGTTACCGAAGCAAGCCTTAAAGGCAAATGGTCGGTCGTGTTTTTCTATCCGGCTGACTTTACCTTTGTCTGCCCAACAGAGCTTGGCGATCTGGCTGACAACTATGCTGAATTTCAGAAAATGGGCGTAGAAATCTACGCGGTATCTACCGACACCCATTTCACCCACAAAGCCTGGCATGACACCTCCGACACCATCGGCAAAATCCAGTATCCGATGATCGGCGATCCTACCGGCACCATCACCCGCAACTTCGGCGTGATGATCGAATCTGCCGGTCTGGCCGAACGCGGTACTTTCGTGATGGACCCTGCAGGCAAAATCCAGATTATCGAAGTCAACGCCGGTGGCGTGGGTCGTGATGCATCTGAACTGCTGCGCAAGATCAAGGCTGCTCAGTATGTTGCTGCGCATCCGGGCGAAGTCTGCCCAGCCAAGTGGAAAGAAGGCAATGCCACCCTGGCGCCTTCGCTTGACCTGGTAGGCAAGATCTAATTGCCACCCGCTGCCGGCTTAAACCGGGAGCGGGATTGCAGCGCAAAGGCGTAGATACTATCCACGCTTTTGCAGTGTAATCCCATAGAGGAAAATATCATGCTCGACACCAATATCCAGACCCAACTCAAAGCCTATCTCGAACGCCTGCAGCAACCGATAGAACTCGTCGCCACGCTGGACGATTCGACTAAATCCGCAGAAATGCGCGAACTGCTGCATGACATCGGCGCGCTGTCGACGCTGGTCAGCGTACGCTACGACGGCATAGACGCGCGCATCCCGTCATTCTCGGTCGGCCTGCCCAACCAGACAGCACGCATCCGTTTCGCCGGTATCCCCATGGGTCATGAATTCACCTCGTTGGTGCTGGCGCTGTTGCAGACCGGCGGCCACCCGCCCAAAGTTGATGCTGCGTTGATAGAACAGATCAAAGCCATTCCCGGCAATTTCCGTTTTGAGACCTTCATTTCGCTGTCCTGCCACAACTGCCCGGACGTCGTACAGGCACTGAACCTGATGGCGGTGCTAAACCCCGGCATCGAAAGCGTAATGATAGACGGCGGGCTGTTTCAGGATGAAGTCGCCTCGCGCCAGATCATGGCCGTGCCCATGACCTTCCTCAACGGCGAACTGTTCGGGCAGGGACGCATGACCCTGGAAGAAGTGGTTGCCAAACTGGATAGCGGCAGCGCTGCACGCGATGCCGGGATACTGGATGCCAAGGCTGCCTATGACGTGCTTATCGTCGGTGGCGGCCCGGCAGGAGCTGCTGCCGCCATCTATGCGGCACGCAAAGGTATCCGCACTGGCGTGGTCGCCGAACGCTTCGGAGGCCAGGTACTGGATACGCTCGCCATCGAGAACTTCATTTCGGTACAGCATACCGAAGGCCCCAAGCTGGCCGTAGCGCTGGAACAGCACGTAAAAGAGTACGACGTCGACATCATGAACCTGCAACGTGCTGCTGCGCTCATTCCCGCTGGCGACGATGGCCTGAATCAGGTGCGTCTCGCCAATGGCGCAACGCTCAAAGCCAAAACCATAGTGATTGCTACCGGTGCCAGATGGCGTGAAATGAATGTACCGGGTGAACAGGAATACCGCAACAAAGGCGTTGCCTACTGCCCGCATTGCGATGGCCCGCTATTCAAGGGCAAGCGCGTGGCAGTGATTGGTGGCGGCAACTCCGGCGTGGAGGCTGCCATTGATCTGGCAGGTATCGTTGCCCACGTCACACTGCTCGAATTTGACGTCAAGCTGCGCGCGGATGCGGTTTTGCAGAACAAGTTGCGCAGCCTGCCCAATGTCACCATCATCCTCAATGCCCTGTCGACTGAAGTCAGCGGCGATGGCAGCAAAGTCAATGGCCTGATTTACCAGGATCGCGCCAGCAATACCACCCACCGTATCGAACTGGAAGGCATTTTCGTCCAGATCGGCCTGCTGCCGAATACAGACTGGCTCAAGGACACCTTAGCCCTGTCTCCTCGCGGAGAAATAGAAATCGATGTACGCGGCCAGACTTCCCTGCCCGGCGTATTCGCCGCCGGCGATGCTACGACTGTGCCGTACAAGCAGATTATCATTGCCATGAGCGAAGGAGCAAAAGCCAGCTTGTCGGCATTTGATCACCTGATAAGAAGCTCGTCACCCGGCTAGGCAGCAATTTACGAAGTAACAGAAATCATTGGAATAAGACGTAAAAAAGGCCCACATTGCTGTGGGCCTTACTTTTACTGGTGGGTCTGCACGGACTTGAACCGTGGACCAAAGGATTATGAGTCCTCTGCTCTAACCAACTGAGCTACAGACCCGAAAGCGCAAAACTATACCATTTTCAGGCTGTTCTTACCAGCCTGCAATGGATCTTATTGACTACCGTTGTCGATAAAGCTCTTGAGCCGGTCGGAACGGGAGGGATGACGCAATTTACGCAATGCCTTGGCTTCGATCTGGCGAATACGCTCACGCGTTACGTCAAACTGCTTGCCGACTTCTTCCAGGGTATGGTCGGTATTCATTTCAATACCGAAGCGCATGCGCAGAACTTTGGCTTCACGCTGGGTCAGGCCGTCCAGAATTTCCTTGGTGACATCCTGCAGGCTGTCATAAATGGCAGCATCCATTGGTGCCAGGGTTGAAGTGTCCTCGATGAAATCACCCAGATGCGAATCTTCATCATCACCAATCGGCGTTTCCATGGAAATCGGCTCTTTGGAAATTTTGAGGATCTTGCGGATTTTCTCTTCCGGCATTTCCATTTTCTCGGCAAGCACTGCTGGATCCGGCTCTTGTCCGGTTTCCTGCAATATCTGCCGGGCGATACGATTCATCTTGTTGATGGTTTCGATCATGTGCACGGGAATACGGATGGTGCGTGCCTGATCGGCGATGGAACGGGTAATCGCCTGACGTATCCACCAGGTGGCATAGGTCGAGAACTTGTAACCGCGACGATATTCGAACTTATCCACTGCTTTCATCAGGCCGATGTTGCCTTCCTGAATCAGATCAAGGAATTGCAAACCACGGTTGGTGTATTTTTTCGCGATGGAAATAACCAGACGCAAGTTGGCTTCGATCATTTCGCGCTTGGCGCGCAAGGTACGACCTTCGCCCGTGGTCATCTGGCGATTGATTTCTTTCAGGTCCTGGATAGGAATACCTATCTTGTCCTGCAACGCAATCAAACCATTCTGCCGCTCAATAATGGTGTATTGATGGCGAATCAGACCTTCTACATAAGGCTTCTTGACGGAAGCCTGTTCGTTGACCCATTCCAGGTTAGTTTCGTTATTCGGGAATACTTTGATGAAATGCTCACGCGGCATACCGGATTTCTTAACTGCAACTTCCATGATGTCGCGTTCATGAGAACGCACGGTTTCTACCAGACCGCGAATCAGGTTGCACAGCGCTTCAACCTGCTTGGCGGAGAAACGGATTTCCAGCAGCACGTTGGAGACTTCTGTTTGCAATTCGTTGTATTGTTTGCTGCCATAACCGTATTTCTTGTGCGCAGCCTGCATGCGCTTGACCAATTTGCGCAGCAGTTCGAAACGCTCCATTGCATCCGCTTTAAGCTGTGCCAGGTTGGCTGCTGCCATGGCACTGCCATCGTCCTCTTCTTCGCCTTCCTCTTCGTCCAGCTCAGCTTCCGCTGCCTCTTCTTCAGCCGCAGCGGTCACGACAGCCGCCGCAGCCGCTTCGAGTTCAGCTTCGGTGGCGACAATGCCATCAACGAATTCATCAATGCGAATTTCGTCACGCTCAACTTTATCGACTAAAGACAGGATTTGATCAATGGTGATCGGACAGGCTGAAATCGCCTGCACCATGTGCTTCAGACCATCTTCGATACGTTTGGCGATTTCAATTTCGCCTTCACGTGTCAGCAACTCTACCGTACCCATTTCGCGCATGTACATACGCACAGGATCGGTGGTGCGACCGAATTCGGAATCAACTGTGGACAGCGCAGCTTCGGCCTCGGCAACCACATCTTCATCAGCCACCGCTGGGGCCGCATCCGACATGAGCAAGGCTTCAGCATCGGGCGCTTCATCATAGACCTGGATACCCATGTCATTGATCATGCTGATCACGCCTTCGATCTGCTCGGCGTCGAGCATGTCATCAGGCAAGTGATCGTTGATTTCTGCGTAGGTCAGATAGCCACGCTCTTTACCAAGTACAATCAGATTTTTGAGACGGGCACGACGCAATTCTGCATCGGTTTGTTTAACATCATTCTTGTCTTGATCGATCGCCATAATAAAAATGTATCCAATGAGTACTGCTTAAAAATGTGATAATTATACCAGCCGACACACCATTCCAGCCAAAACTTCGTTATAAACACTGTGTCTGCTTAGCGTAATTGCTGTAATTCTTTTTTTTCTTCGTCAGTTAAATCGCGCAGCGATTTTTGCGCCAATACCTGCATACGCGTCTGCTTACCCGTCATACGCAACTGCTCCAATACCAGATTGAATTCCGGTGTCACATCCAGATCGGCTTCCCAATCCATGATTTCAGCACCGCATTGCTCAATATCGGCAGCATGTAACTGATGCTGCCCCTGCTCAATCAGCATCGCTGTATCCAGATGGGGATGCTGATGCAAAATTACAAGTACTTCGCGCAGGGTTTGCGTGTCAGTATCGGTTTGCGTCAGCAGATCCTCAGTTAAATATTGTGCCAAACTCGGATTAAACAACAACATACGTAATAAATGCCGGCTGATAGACGCAGGCGCCGGACGCTTTATCCGCGCCGGCCCTGCCGATAATGCCCGCACCGGTTTGAGGTGCCACAACGCAGCAAGTTCCGCCATATCAATCTGCACTAATTCAGCCGCGCGCTTACGCAACATCAGCGCCAGACTGGGTGCCGTTACCTGTGCAATTAACGGCTGCAGCGCTTTTAGAAAAGCGCTTTTACCCTCGTCTGTAGCCAGGTCGTGCTGCTGCGCAATCTGCTTGAACAAGTAGGCTGAAAGCGGCACAACCGACTTGGACAGCATCGTTTCAAATCCAGCGCGCCCAAATTCCCGCACATAGCTGTCCGGATCATGCGACTCGGGCAGGAACAGAAACCCCAGCCGACTGCTGTCGGTAACAATAGGCAAACTATGCTCTAATGCGCGCCATGCTGCGCGCTGTCCGGCGCTGTCACCGTCAAAGCAGAAGACCACTTCATCTGTGTGGCGCAACAATTTCTGTAAATGCGTTGCTGTCGTCGCCGTACCCAGCGTTGCCACAGCATATTCCACGCCATGCTGCGCCAGCGCCACGACATCCATGTAACCTTCGACCACAATTACGCGGCCGGCATCCCGAATGGCGCGACGCGCCTGAAACAGGCCATACAGCTCGCTGCCTTTCTGGAACAATGGCGTTTCCGGCGAATTCAGGTATTTTGGCTCGCCACCGCCATCCAGCACTCGACCACCAAAACCAATGACATCACCCTTCTGATTAATGATAGGGAACATGACTCGATCACGAAAGCGATCATAGCGCTGCCCCGCATCATTCACCACCACCAGCCCGGCTTCATGCAATGCCGGATCAGCATAGTGCTCAAATACCGCTCCCAGGTTCTGCCAGCCATTCGGCGCATAACCCAATCCAAAACGTGCCGCAATCTCGCCAGTAAGCCCACGCTTCTTCAGATATTCAATTGCCGTAGCAGACAATTTAAGCTGCTGGCGATAATACTGCTCGGCACGTTGCATGACTTCTACCAGACTGGCTGTTTGCTGCGCACGTACCGGATTCGGCGTCGCACTCTCCGGCACTGTCATGCCGGTTTGATCTGCCAGCGCCTTAATCGCATCAACGTAGCTTAAACCGGCATATTCCATTAAAAATCCGATTGCCGTGCCATGCGCACCGCAACCAAAACAATGATAGAACTGTTTGGAAGGCGAAACCGTAAATGAGGGGGATTTTTCGTTATGAAACGGACAGCAGGCTTGATAATTGGCACCGGCTTTTTTCAGCGGCACGCGGCGATCGATCACATCTACAATATCAACGCGACTTAACAGGCTTTGAATAAAATCCTGCGGGATCATATAACGCAAACCTTTTAGTAGCGGAAACCTTTAATGATACGTACCCGAACAGCACGTAAAATTAGCCGACTAACTTGGCCTTAATCCGTGTTGACACTTGCGCCATATCGGCACGACCGGCCAGCTTGGGCTTAACCGCCGCCATGACCTTACCCATATCCTTGACACCAGCAGCGCCTGTTTCTGCAACAGCTTGAGCAATCAACGCATCAATTTCATCGTCGCTTGCAGCATCTGGCATATACGCTTGCAGTACACTGATCTCAAAATGCTCAATATCAGCCAGATCCTGTCGTCCCGCAGCTTCAAACTGAGAGATGGAATCACGCCGTTGTTTAAGCATTTTATCAATCGCAGCAATTATTTGCGTATCATCCAGCTCAATACGCTCATCAACTTCACGCTGTTTAATTGCTGCCAATAATAGCCGAATCGCTCCCAGACGCGCCGTTTCCTTGGCGCGCATGGCAGACTTCATATCTTCAGTGATTCGGGCTTTCAGACTCATAAAAAATGCAAATTAATACATTTTTGGAGGAAGAGTTTGGCTACGGATACGCTTGTAGTGACGCTTTACTGCAGCTGCTAATTTGCGCTTGCGCTCAGCAGTTGGCTTTTCATAAAACTCACGAGCACGCAACTCGGTCAACAGACCAGTTTTTTCAACAGTACGCTTGAAACGACGCATCGCTACTTCAAACGGCTCATTTTCCTTAACACGAACACTAGGCATGAAATCTAAACTCCAAAAGAGGGGAGGAAAAACGCGGATTATAACCCTTAATGCTATTTTTTCCAAGCTTATTGCTCGGCATTTGTTTTTTGCCCATCCAATAATGAGCGCTTCTGGTAAAATGGCATCATGGCTTATCAAGTATTAGCGCGTAAATGGCGCCCTCGAACTTTTGCAGAACTTGCTGGGCAAGCGCACGTCGTGCGCGCGTTGAGTAATGCGCTGACCCAGAACCGCCTGCACCACGCCTACCTGTTTACCGGTACGCGCGGCGTTGGCAAAACCACAGTGGCGCGCATACTCGCCAAAGCACTTAATTGCGAAACAGGCATTACCGCCACACCTTGCGGCGTGTGCTCCGCATGCACGCAAATTGATGCCGGACGTTTTGTCGACCTGCTGGAACTGGATGCCGCATCCAACACCGGCATAGACAATATGCGCGAGGTACTGGATAACGCGCAATATGCGCCGACAGTCGGCCGCTTCAAAGTCTACATTATCGACGAAGTGCACATGCTTTCCAAAGCAGCGTTCAATTCCATGCTTAAAACGCTGGAAGAACCGCCTGAACACGTCAAGTTCATTCTGGCGACTACCGATCCGCAAAAAATACCCATTACCGTACTGTCGCGTTGCCTGCAGTTCAATCTCAAGCAAATGCCGCCGGAACTGGTGCGTGAGCACCTGACCAAAGTACTGGAACTGGAAGGCATACCCTCGCAACCAGCCGCACTGCAACTGATTGCACGTGCCGCCCAGGGCAGTATGCGTGACGCGCTGTCATTACTGGATCAGGCCATCGCTTACGGCAGCGGCGAAGTGCTCACCGACACCGTGCATGGCATGCTCGGCGCAATTGACCAGCGCTACTTATTCAGTCTGCTGTACGCGCTCATCGCCAATGACGGCGTCACGCTGCTGAACGAAGCTGAACAGATGGCGGTACGCAGTATCGATTTCGATGCCGCGCTGCAGGATTTTGCAGCATTGCTGCAACAGATCGCACTGACCCAGATCGTCCCGGCCGCACTGGCTGACGACACACCGGATCGCGACACCATCATTGAACTGGCGGCGCAACTCGACCCGCAGACCGTGCAACTCTATTACCAGATATGCCTGCTGGGTCGACGCGACCTCGCGCTGGCACCGGATGAATTTGCCGGCTTCAGCATGACCTTATTACGCATGCTGGCATTCCTGCCACAAACCAGCAGCATAGGCATGGCTAATCCTGCTCCGACCGTACAGCGCGCACCAGTAGTCAGAACCGCTGCTCCAGCTCCAGCGGTTAGCGTAGCACCTCCAGCTGAGGTAGCACCTGCTGTGGCAGCCCCCATCCAGGCAACACCGACTCCACCCGTAACCGAACCAAACGTCGCCACAGCAGCCGCACCTCATATATCCGAGCCCGCAGCGCCAGCGCCCACCTACAATGGCGACTGGGCCACGCTGGTCACGCAACTCAAGCTGGGTGGGCAAGCACGCATGCTGGCATTGCAATGCGAATTCGTACAATTCGAAGCAGACAACATGCAACTGCGCGTCCCTGCCGAACATAAGCACCTGACCGACAAATCCTATCAGGACAAGCTGCGCGAATCCCTGAGCGGCCATTTCGGCCGTCCGCTGCGACTCGAAATCAGCCTCACCACCGAAGTCGCCAACACCCCGATCAAACAGCAGAACGATGCCCGTGCTGCTCGCCAGGCCGAGGCCGAAAGCATCATTCAGGACGACCCTTTTGTGCGCGACGCCATCAACCAGCTTGATGCGCATGTCGTCGCCATTCAACCCGTAGATCAACCCGCAAATTAATCAAGGAGTAACGCCATGCTAAAAGGTGGTTTGGGCAATATGATGAAGCAAGCTCAGCAAATGCAGGAAAACATGAAGAAAATGCAGGAAAAACTGGCTGACGTCGAAGTCGAAGGTGTATCCGGCGCAGGCATGGTCAAGGTATTAATGACCTGTCGTAACGATGTGCGCCGCGTCACCATTGACCCTAGTCTACTGAGTGACGACAAGGAAATGCTCGAAGACCTGATCGCCGCAGCCATGAACGATGCTGTACGCAAAGCCGAAGCCACGACCCAGGAAAAAATGAGCGGCTTCACTGCCGGACTGAATCTGCCACCAGGCTTCAAGCTGCCATTCTGATTAATCCTCTGTGAAATCCCCTACCCGCCTTGCCGAACTGATCGCCGCATTACGCGTACTGCCTGGCATCGGACCAAAATCCGCGCAGCGCATGGCTTATCACCTGCTGCAGCGCGACCGGCAGGGTGCGGTCAGACTGGGTCACGCCATTGAACAGGCGCTGACCCAGCTCAACCATTGCGAACTGTGTAATGACTTTAGTGAAACGCCTATCTGCCCGCTGTGCTCGGATTCCGCGCGCGATACCAGCCAATTGGCCGTGATCGAAATGCCGACCGACCTGCTGATGATGGAGCAAACGCAAAGCTATCACGGCTTGTATTTTGTGCTGATGGGGCGATTATCGCCACTGGATGGCATCGGCCCGCGTGAAATCCACCTTGACCGCCTGATTCAGCGCGCCAGCAATGGCACGGTGCAGGAAGTCATCCTCGCTACCAACTTCACCATGGAAGGTGAAGCCACCGCACACGCCATCACCGAACTGCTGCGCGCACGCGGTATCGCCGTCAGTCGCATCGCTCGCGGCGTACCGGTGGGAGGCGAACTTGAACACATTGATTCCGGCACACTGGCACAAGCACTGACTGACAGACGGCGCTGCGACACCAACTAAAGGCCTGCAAACACCATGACTAACTGCGAATTATGCGAAACGACCGGGGGAGAACTGCTGTGGCAGGATGCCTTCTGCAGGGTGATACTGGTTGCTGACAATGACTATCCCGGATTTTGCCGGGTCATCTGGCATGAGCACATCAAAGAGATGAGTGATCTGACTACAGTGCAACAAAACCGCATGATGCGCGTGGTGTTTGCAGTAGAAGCCGCCGTGCGCGACACATTAAAACCAGACAAAATCAATCTGGCCAGCCTGGGCAATATGGTGCCGCATCTGCACTGGCACGTCATTCCGCGCTTCAAGGAAGACAAGCACTTTCCCAATCCGATCTGGGGTGAAGCGCAGCGCGAAACCAATCCCAACCAGGACAACAACCTGATCGCCAGCGTACTCAGGGCCACCTTGTCACAGCGCCTGTCCTGACATTGTAATCACGCCGGTAGCCTCAAGCTACTTTCACCACCCGCGTAGCCGGGAAGCACGCACTGAAACAACTGCCCTTACCTACCTTGCTCTCAATTGCAAGACGTCCCTGATGGCGAGTCAGCACATGCTTGACAATGGCCAGCCCCAGCCCGGTACCGCCTGTTTCACGAGAACGGCCACGATCAACCCGGTAAAAACGTTCGGTTAATCGCGGTATATGCTGGGCTTCGATACCCTCGCCGCTATCCCGCACACTGAAGCACAGCGCGTTATCACGCCAACCCCAGCGCAACGTTATGGCGCCACCGGGCGGGGTATAACGTACGGCATTACTTACCAGATTGCCCAGCGCGCTGGTCAACTCATCCGCATTACCGATTAACGCATCCTCGCTCTCGCTTTCCAGCGTGATATCGTGCCGCCCCGCACTCAGACTCAGCGCATCCTGATACAGAGATTGCACCAGTTGCGACATACTGACAGGCGCTTCGACCAGGCGGTTCTGCGGGCTTTCCAGCCGCGACAAAGTCAGCAGATCATCCACCAGCCGGCGCATACGCTCGGTCTGCTGCTGCATCAGGTCGCAATATTTATGGAAATCGGCGGGCGGAATGCTGCCCATATCGAGGAAGGTTTCCAGAAAACCGCCGACGACGGTTAATGGCGTACGCAACTCATGGGAAACATTCGCCACAAAATCACGGCGCATCGCCTCAACCATCTCGAACTGGGTGATATCGCGCGAAATCAGCATTTTCTGATTATCGCCGAACGGCACCATCTGCACCGACAGACTCATCTCCCGGCTGGCGGGTGATTTCATCACCAGCGGCTCGCGATAATCATCACCGCTCAGATATTCATGGAATGTCGACTGACGTATGAGGTAACCAATAAACTGACCGCGGTCAGCATTATCATCCAGACCGAAATGACGCCCTGCTGCCGGATTGAACCAGTCGATCTGATCTGCCTCATTCAGCATCACGATGCCATCGGGAATCGCCTGTGCAGCATGCTCGAACCGTTCCAGCACCGCAGACAGCTTGGAAGTACTGCGCTTCTGCCGTCGCATCAGCCGATCGAGACCATAAAAAATCTCATCCCAGGCACCACTTGCCGACGGTATACGAGTGCGTTCGCCATGCTCCAGCCAGGTTGCTAGCGCCGCCATCTGCCGCAAATGATACCCAAGATAAATCAGCAGACCTGCAATGAAAACAACCGTTGCAACCATTAAGCCCCAAAACAGCGCTGCACTCAGTGCAACGGCAATCAGGGCGCACAACATCAACAATGGCCGCCACCAAAAATCAATCAAATCGTTCTCCGCTTTCGCTCACAGGCCTTGCCCATATTATACCTGTGCAGACAACCGATAACCCGCGCCGCGCACGGTATCAATCAGACTTTCGTGACCGGAGACTTCCAGTGCCAGACGCAAACGACGGATATGCACATCTACCGTACGCTCTTCAACAAACACATGATCGCCCCACACATGGTCAAGCAATTGCGCACGTGAATAAACGCGCTCCGGATGTGTCATCATGAAATGCAGCAAACGAAATTCAGTCGGACCCAACTCCAGCGGCACGCTGTTACCCATCACCCGATGGCTCACCGGATCCAGACTCAAACCGCGGATTTCCACGCGATCTTCCGTCATTTGTGGCGCACGACGACGCAATACCGCTTTGATCCGGGCGGTCAATTCTTTAGGGGAAAACGGCTTGGTAATATAATCGTCAGCGCCGGTTTCCAGCCCGAGCACTTTGTCACGCTCATCGCCACGCGCGGTAAGCATGATAATCGGTACATTTTTCATGCGCGTATCCGCGCGGAACATGCGTGCCAGCTCAATACCGCTCATACCCGGCAACATCCAGTCCAGCAGCACCAGATCCGGCAACACCTCACGCACCAGCGTTATCGCCTGCTCCGCCGAATCCGCACACATCACCGCATGACCGGCTTGCGTCAGATTAAACTTAACCAGCTCCTGGATACCTGATTCATCTTCGACCAACAAAATTGTCGCGGCCATGAATAACCTCTTTGGATTCAATTATAATAGTCAGGTATGTTATGACAGCAAAATGACAAAATGATGACAAAAACAGCTTCGACTTCATTCTATCGTATTTTCTTAACATGTTAGTGTTAGGCATAGAATCCTCCTGCGACGAAACCGGAGTCGCGCTCTACGACACCCATCTCGGACTGCTCGCGCACGCTCTGCATACCCAGATCGCCATGCATGCCGAATACGGTGGCGTAGTGCCGGAGCTGGCATCGCGCGACCATATCCGTCGCGTGTTGCCGCTCACGCGCCAGATACTCGCTGAATCGCAACGTCAGTTAAGTGATATTAATGCCATTGCCTACACCGAAGGTCCCGGCCTGGCAGGTGCCTTGCTGGTCGGCACCGGTATCGCGCACGCCCTCGGCGTCGCCCTGGATATACCCGTGCTTGGCGTGCACCACCTGGAAGGCCATTTGCTGTCGCCGCTATTATCCGCCGACCCGCCCGCTTACCCGTTTGTCGCGCTGCTGGTCTCCGGTGGGCATACCCAATTAATGCATGTTACGGATGTTGGACAATATGCCATGCTGGGCGACACCCTCGATGATGCCGCAGGCGAAGCCTTTGACAAAACCGCGCAATTACTGGGATTGCCTTATCCGGGCGGTGCCGCATTGTCGAAACTGGCGCAGAACGGCGACCCGACGCTCTTCAGACTGCCACGGCCGATGCAGCACTCCGGAGACTTGAATTTCAGTTTCAGCGGCTTGAAAACTGCAGTGCTCACGCTCAGTCAGAAACACCCCGACCCGGCAGATCACGCCGACATCGCCGCCGCGTTCCAACTGGCGATGACCGACGTACTCAGTAGCAAATCGCTGGCCGCGCTCAAAGCCACGCGCAGCAAGCGACTGGTAGTCGCCGGGGGAGTAGGTGCGAATCAGCAACTGCGCACTGCTTTGCATGCAGCGGCCAAGAAGGTGGGTGCTACAGTGTATTTTCCAGAACTGGAATTTTGCACCGACAACGGCGCCATGATTGCTTATGCCGGCGCGATGCGCTTACGCCATGGTGGATATGCCGCAGGCAAATTCACCGTACGCCCGCGCTGGGATCTGGAGAGCATGGAAGCCCCGGCCTGATCAACATCATTCGTAAGTTGGGTTAGGCACAGCCATAACCCAACTTACATCACTACCAGCGCACATGCGGGAACATATCCCGCACCACCCTTAATAATGCAGCACCGCCCGGTAACTCCGTGACGATATTCGGAAATGCCAGCAGCCCCAGCACCAGCGCCAGCACCGCCACCAGTAATACATTGGAAAACACGCTTTCCGGACGCAGCACGCCCCAATAACGCATCGCCAGGAACATCACATCTTTACGGTGTTCCTTCATGCGCCGCCAGCGCAGCAGCAGCTTCACCAGCAAGTACACCGCATAACCGCCGGTCAGCGCAGAGAACACCACGCGGAAGATGCCGAACAGATCCATCTCGCCGCGCGCCAGATGCTGGTAAAACCATGACACCACACCCACCGACAGCGAAGCCATTACCGCAATCAACACATTCAGCAGCAAACGCCGGCGTTCACGCGCCAGATCCTGCTGGCGCTGGATAAAGAAGCTGTCCACTTCGGTTTTGAAATACTCCACCTTCTCCTGTACCAGCGACGAAATCTCGCGCTTCGCTACCGCCACCCGTTCATCCAGCACACTGGCAAGGCGCTCTCCGGCATAATCCACCAGCTCGCGCACATCATCCTTGGTAAACTGGCGCTGGTTATGCAGCTCTGCCGAAATCTTGTCCAGCTTCAGATCAATCTCATGGCTGGTGCTCTGCACCACATCACGCAACTCTGCACCGACCTGCGCAGCTCCCTCTTTGACCACTTCCCCCAGCTTATCGCCCGCCAAAGCAATCGAATCGCGCGACACCTCGGTCAGTTGGCTACGCGCATAATCCATTTCTTTTTCAAACCAAGCCATCATTCACCTCGCAGTCAGAGCGCCAGCAGGCGCAACCACAAATCTGTCATTCCTGTTCTGCCAGGAGCGATGCATGCAGATTTGTGCCATGCCTATCAGCTGTTTGTGGATATAGAAGCCTTAGTTGCGTGCAATTGCAGCCCTAATGCACGCACCACTTTCATAATCGTTGCAAATTCGGGATTACCGTCAGGCGAAAGTGCTTTGTACAAACTTTCACGACCTAGCCCCGTTTCTCTGGCAATTTGAGCCATTCCTTTAGCTCGAGCTATATCGCCGATTGCTGCCGATATAAGGACCGGATCGGCCTCTTCGAAAGCCGCTTCCAAGTATGCAGCCATATCTTCCTCGGTTTCCAGATGTTCCGCCACATCCCACAGACGAGTAGCATTTTTTGCCATGTTTAACTCCTAGAGAATTTGTGCCATTTCAATTGCAGTATGGATGTCTTTGGCTTGGGTGCGCTTGTCCCCACCAGCCAACAAAACGATCAGTGTTTCGCCTCGCTGAACAAAATAGACTCGATAGCCGGGACCATAGTCTATCCGCAACTCCGAGACGCCACTACCTACCGGCTTCACATCTCCGGGATTGCCAAGAGATAAACGACGGATACGCACATCAATGCGAGCGCGCGCCACCCGATCTTTCAGCGAGGCAAACCATGAGGCATAGTATTCGGTTTGGCGAATCTCGATCATTAGCCTATTGTATCCCTAAGGATACATATATACAATAACGCTCTACACCACGCAACACTTGGGTCAGTTGGCTACGCGCATAATCCATTTTTTTTCAATCCAAGCCATCATTCACCTCGCAGTCAGATACTCACTTACGCTTGGCAAAACGCCCTTCTTCACCGGCCAACAAGCGTTGAATATTCGCCCGATGCCGCCAGAAGATCAACACTGTTAATACCGATAACGCCGCAAGCGCAACTATATCCCCCAGCAGATAGTAGCCGAATACTGGCGCTACCGCCGCCGCCACCAGCGCCGCCAGTGACGAAACCCGCGAAATCACAAACACCGCAACCCAGATCGACACACACACCAGTCCCAGCCACAGCGAAACCGCGAACAGCACACCCACCGCCGTAGCCACGCCCTTGCCACCTTTAAAGCCGAAGAACACCGGATACAAATGCCCCAGAAACACCGCCACTGCCGCGGCATAGATTACCCAGCCCGGCAACTGATAGCGCACGCTCAAATAGCCCGCCAGCCACACCGCCAGCCAGCCTTTCGCCATATCACCCAGCAGCGTCAGCACCGCCGCCGACTTGCGCCCGGTACGCAACATATTGGTCGCCCCTGGATTGCCCGAACCATGGCTGCGCGGATCCGGCAAGCCGAAAGCACGGCTGACCAGCACCGCAAACGACAACGACCCCAACAAATAAGCCAACACCACCACCACTAACGCCATCATCGTCATTCCGCATCAATTCTAAAAAACATATTGTAACCGCGAGTCAGTGATTTCCATATAAATGGACCTGGACACGCCTGCCTACACTCATCCACTCACTATCATTTCCGGTTTTATATTGATAAAAACGCTATCAATGATTACAATGCAATCATTCAGCAGGAGTATTCACATGGCCAGCATTACCATACGTAACCTCGACGAATCCATTAAAACGGATTTACGCATACTGGCGGCACAGCACGGCAATTCCATGGAAGAAGAAGCCAGACAAATTCTGAAACGCGCTTTGGCAAGCAACACAAGCGGACTGGGTAGCAAAATCTCGCAACGTTTCGCTGCATTGGGTGGCGTAGAGTTACCCCTTCCAGCACGCACACTATCCCGACCGACCCCTGATTTTGGCGAATAATGCCGCTGCATGATACTACTCGACACTAACGTGCTATCCGAGCTCATGCGCCCCAAACCTGATGAGCTTGTATTACACTGGATAGACCAGCAACCGGCAGCGCACCTGTGGATTAGCGCCATTACGCGTGCTGAAATAAACCTGGGGCTGGCGTTATTACCTGATAGCAAACGTAAGCAGTCACTCATGGATATTGCAGAAAACATGTTTATTGAAGACTTCGCGAACCGCTGCCTGGCTTTTGAACAACATGCCGCTGACACATACGCAAAAATAGTCTCCAACCGTAAAAAACTGGGCATTCCTATTAGCGTCGAAGACGCACAAATCGCTGCAATCGCATGCGTCAATTCATTAGCTATTGCTACGCGCAATATTAAGGATTTCAGCAATATCGAAGGACTGGTCATTATTGACCCGTGGGGAAATACCAACTGATTTACAACATCTGAACAACAGCAACACCTGCCGTATTACGTCACATTGCGCCGGAATTTAACTACCAAAAAAATCACTGCCACCTGTCCCGAATTTTTTAAAGCAACGCAACGCAACATCTTCACAACAGAAAACCAGGCAATCGCTTTTAAAAAAATTCGTTTTCCAACACCGTTAAACCATGATAAATAAGGCGTTTAAGCCATATGCCATAATATTTACGAGTGTTTTTCAAACCACTCCACAACTGCTCAATTGTGAAATATTTGTAAAATCAACCGCCGCAACAACACCTGGCACAACGCTTGCGTATAATCATTCGAACACCAGATCAACACCAAGGTGTTTTAGCTATATTCACTTTATTAGGAGATACACAATGAACAACATGCAAAAAGTACAAAAGGGTTTTACCCTGATTGAATTGATGATCGTGGTTGCGATTATCGGTATTCTGGCTGCGATTGCGATTCCTGCCTATAGCAATTATGTTAAAAAAGCTAAATTCACTGAAGTTGTACAGGCAAGCCAAGGGGTCAAAACTTCAGTAGAAATTTGTATCCAAGATTTGGGCATAGCTGCTGGCGGAACACCTACTGGTTGCACTACAGGCAGTAACGGAATTGTGGCTATTAGCGGCACCAAATACGTGAATGCCGCAAACAGTTCCGTCACAGATGGCAAAATCACAATGACTCCTAATGCTGTGGAAGGTATTGCTGCTACTGACACATATATCCTAACACCTACAGTTGGTGCTAACGGATCGGTAACTTGGGCTAACACTGGTAGCGGATGTCTTGCAACCCAGTTGTGTAAATAATTTATTATTTGTTTAAATAAAAATCCCCTCGCTGAGGGGATTTTTTTTGAAATAAAATTCATCTAAATTCAAAACTAGCACGAATAAAATATTCGTTTTTGCTTAGAGTTGTTTATAACATAACCTAACGCCATGAACCTTACCCGATCAATTTACCTACTATTTCTTATAGCGTTAATTCTCTCCGGCTTTTGGTATATTGGTAGCGCCCTAACTGCATTAATGCTATTAACCGCGGTAATGGTAGGGGGTAGCGCTATATTTAAACAAAAAATCTGGCGAGATTATTCATTAACCAAACTGATGCTGATTTACCTTACTTGGCTGTTTATAGTTGCTTATAGTAGCAATATACCTAACCCTAGCATCTTAGCAGTGGCAGTATTGGCAGGATTACCTGTACTTTATCTAACCGCATCTAACTCTTCCATCTTAGGTGAAACATGGCATCAGTTACGTATAATGTTTTTCCTCAGCGGGGTAGGCTTGGCAATGTGGGGTTTATGGCAAGTCATCGCTCATATCGGTTATGGCTGGCCTGTTGGCCCCTTGGTTGATCGTAACGTTTTTGCAGCATTGATGAACCTATTATGGTTTCCAGCTGCCTATCTATATTTGACCAACACCCAGATTCGTAGCAAGGCAATCTTATACGGAGCTGGCTTGTTTATTATCAGCATGGCATTGTTTGCCACAGCATCACGGGCGGGGATCGCAACCTGGTTGCTACTATTACCTCTGTTTTTATGGGCAGGAGTGCGGTATACGAAAGCTAAATGGTGGGTTGCTAGCATACCCCTCTTAGCTCTATTAGGCTATTACGCCGGTGCCAATTTAGGTGTGGACACAAATATTGCCAATCGTAGCTATGCATTAAGCCAAGATGCATCCACCAGCGCGCGTTTATTGATGTGGCAATCAACCATAAAAATGGCTATTGCTCACCCTTTAACAGGCACAGGCTGGGGAACATTTGCTGGCATCTACCCTGCTTTTCGATCTCATCAAGAGAACTCAACCGCCGGTGTTTCAGCTCATAATGACTATTTACAGCTAGCTGCAGAGGGCGGGTTTCCCGCACTAATAATATTACTGGTTATGCTACTTGGCATTGTCTGGCAATTACGTTCCAGCATTAAACTGAGCCATAAATCAGAGGGTTTCGAAAGTAACGCATTGTTATTAGGGGTACTGGCGATTTTCATCCATGCCAGCCTAAATTTTATTTTCAGCTTCGCTTTTATGAACATCATTGCGGGAATATATCTTGCCCGCGCTGCGCAACTAACTGAAATACCTTGCACAACAAACCTACCGAGGTTTGATTCAATCAGCCACCCAATAAAATATTTAGTAGCAAGTTTTACTATTTTACTTATTGCTACACCTTTCGCCCTGCATCTTATTGCGCAAGCATGCTTAACTGGATCGCAACCCGGTTTAAAACTGTTAAACCGCATAGCACCGAATATTACCACCTATGACATCGCCAAACTCATCACCGCCATACGCCCAGAAGAGGGCATTGCACAAGAAGTCATGCTGCAAGTGGCTGAGTCTGGCTTGGAGAATAGCAATGGAATAAGTATGACCGGCGGCAACTTTAAACGCGAATTACTTAATGAAGCGCTGAATCGATACGATACAATTCGTTCACAAACTGCGAACAGTCCAAGCATAGGTGTACGTGAAGTGAAAACCCTACTTGCGCATCAAGCCGACCTCCCCCCCAATTTCGCCTATGCCAAAGCACATGACATCATAGTCACCAACTTAAAAACAGCTCCTTACCATGTAGACAGTTTAATAGTTTTTGCTCGTCTGCGTGTAGCTGAAGGGCATCGTGATGATGCAATACGTACATTACAATGGGCAAAAAGCCAAGTTCTCAGCCAACGAGACTTCCAGCTATTAGACGTCGAAATATTACGTCAACTAGCCGCGCCTAAAATCATTCCCGAACTGGATGACATAGAAAAACAATTGCGGCAGGTGCGCTCTGATTCAGAGACTGGCAAGCCATTAATTCTGGCGCCTCACTTCAGCGAGGATATCGATAAGAGACTACAGACGATTGCAACCCAGATTCAATCACCCCACTAATCTCTACTTTCTGTGGTTGCCGTATTGTTCACGGCAACCACACACCATCAATGCCGCGTCTCCCCCTCCAGCGCAGTCACATTCGGCAACCACAGTTGCGCCGCATCTATCGGGTCAAAGCGATAATGGCGGTTGCAGAATTCGCACTGCACTTCAATCTGGCCTTGCTCTTCCAGCACGGACTCTATCTCTTCGCGCCCCAGCATTTTAAGCATGTCGGCGACGCGTGAGCGCGAGCAAGTGCAGGCAAAGCGCACAGACTCGGCCTCGAATACGCGCAGGTCTTCTTCGTGGAACAGTCGATGCAGGATCATTGCAGCATCCAGCGTCAATAATTCTTCCTCTTTCAGGGTTGCGGCGAGATGGGTGGCACGGTTCCACGCATCGGGATCGCCATCCACCATATCCGGCAGTTTCTGCAACAGCATGCCGGCGGCACATTCCTCATCGGCGGCCAGTACGATGTGGGTATCGAGTTGCTCGGATTGCGCCATGTAATGCATCAGTGCGGCGGCGACGTCAGTGCCTTGCAGCGGCACGATACCCTGATAGGCCTGTTTGTCAGCACTGACCGGATCCAGGGTAATAATCAAACGGCCTTCGCCCAGCAAATCCGCAAAGTTACCGATAGTAAGATCACCGTCCCACTGTGCAGTGGCGCGCAGCGTACGCTCCGATGTCGCCTCGACTACCAGCAATTTCACCGCACCCTCGCCCTGCATCTGCAGGATCATGCTGCCTTCAAATTTCAGGGTGGCGATCAGTAACGCGCTGGCGGCCATCAGTTCACCGAGCAAAGTCTGCAGCGGTGCCGGGTATTCGGCGTGCTTGAGCACTTCGCGCCAGGTTTCATCGAGGCTGACTAATTCGCCGCGCACGGCGGCGTGTTCAAACATAAAACGGGTCAGGCTGTCAGTAGTAAGCATGTTGAATCAATGAGTAACGAATTAGGGGTGATTATACCGCTTGTCAGCCAGTTGGACTTTATGCATAGTTGCGGTTTTTCACGTATCCCCGGATAAATCCATGTTACCTGCGATTGAACAGCGTCTTGCCGCTGAAATGAATGTCCGCCCGCAACAAGTGATGGCGGCCGTAGCCCTGCTCGACGAAGGCGCCACCGTGCCGTTTATTTCCCGTTACCGCAAGGAAGCTACCGGCGGGCTGGACGATACGCAGATGCGCCATCTGGAAGAACGACTGGGCTATATGCGTGAGCTGGAACTGCGCCGCAGCGCAATCCTGTCGAGCATCACCGAGCAGGGCAAACTGACCCCGGCCCTGCAAAACGAGATTTCGCAGGCTGAATCCAAACAGACGCTGGAAGACCTGTACCTGCCGTATAAACAGAAACGCCGCACCAAGGCGCAGATCGCACGCGAGGCCGGGTTAACACCGCTGGCCGATGCCCTGCTCAATGACCCCACGCTGCATCCGGATACCGCTGCCGCCGCCTATATCGACGCCGACAAAGGCGTGCCGGACAGCAAAGCCGCGCTGGATGGCGCACGCCAGATTCTGATGGAGCGTTTTGCCGAGGACGCCGGACTGCTGGCGCGGTTACGCGAGCATTTGTCCGCTAACGGTATCCTGGTCGCCACCGTGGCCGAGGGCAAGGAAACCGAAGGTGCCAAATTCCGCGATTATTTCGACTACAGCGAGCCACTGAAAGCAGTACCGCCGCACCGGGCGCTGGCGCTGTTCCGTGGCCGCAACGAGGATATCCTGCGCGTTGCACTCAAGCTGCCGGAAGAACTCAGCGATACACCGCAGAGCCACCCTGCCGAGAGCATGATTGCCCGCCAGTTCGGTATCAGCAATCAGAACCGCAGTGCCGATCAGTGGCTGGCCGACACCGTGCGCTGGACCTGGCGCATCAAGCTGGGCATGCATCTGGAACTGGAACTGCTCGGCGACCTGCGCGAACGCGCCGAAACCGAAGCCATCCGCGTGTTTGCCCGCAACCTGCACGACCTGCTGCTCGCGGCGCCGGCTGGATTACGTGCCACCATGGGCCTCGACCCCGGCATCCGCACCGGCGTTAAAGTTGCTATAGTGGATGGCACCGGCAAGCTGCTTGATACCGCTACCGTGTACCCGCACGCGCCGCGCAATGACTGGGATGGTACCTTACATACCCTGGCAACACTGGCACAAAAACATAACGTCGAACTCATCAGCATCGGCAACGGCACCGCCTCGCGCGAAACCGACCAGCTCGCTGCTGACCTGATCGCCCGCCTGCCGCAGTTAAACATGACCAAGGTAGTGGTTTCCGAAGCCGGCGCTTCGGTGTATTCGGCATCGGAATTTGCCGCCAATGAATTTCCGCAACTGGACGTCAGCCTGCGTGGCGCGGTATCCATCGCCCGCCGCTTGCAGGACCCGCTGGCCGAACTGGTGAAAATCGACCCGAAATCCATCGGCGTCGGCCAATACCAGCACGATGTCAGCCAGTCGAAACTGGCGAAAAGCCTGGATGCGGTAGTAGAAGACTGCGTCAATGCGGTCGGCGTCGACGTCAACAGCGCGTCGATACCGCTGCTGGCACGTGTATCCGGATTATCGATGACCATGGCAGAAAACATCGTCAGCTACCGTGACCAGTACGGCCAGTTCGCCAGCCGCGAAGCATTGAAGAAAGTCCCGCGCCTCGGTGCCAAAACCTTTGAACAGGCCGCCGGCTTTCTGCGTGTGCGTGGTGACAATCCGCTCGATGTATCCGCGGTCCATCCGGAAGCCTACCCGGTCGCCGGGCGTATCCTGCAAGACCTCATGCAACGCCTGCAGACCCCCAACCCTGCTGCGCTCATCGGTCAACCCGGCGTATTCAGCCAGGTAGATGCCCGCGCTTATACCGATGAACACTTCGGCCTGCCCACTGTACAGGACATCCTGCGTGAACTGGAGAAACCGGGCCGCGACCCGCGTCCGGCATTCAAGACCGCCACGTTCAAAGCCGGTATCGAGGCGATCAGCGACCTGCAGCCAGGCATGGTGCTGGAAGGCGTGGTCACCAATGTCACCAATTTCGGCGCGTTTGTCGATATTGGCGTGCATCAGGATGGTCTGGTGCACATTTCCGCACTGGCCGACACCTTCGTCAAGGATCCGCACAGCATCGTCAAGGCGGGTGACGTGGTCAAAGTCAAAGTGCAGGAAGTCGATGCCCAGCGCAAGCGCATCGCGCTGACCATGCGCCTGCAGGATGCGGTCACACCACGCGAACCTGCCGCGGCCCGCCCCGCCAAACCGACGCAGCAAGCACCGGCAGCCCCTCAAAATAACGCGATGGCCAGCGCGCTGGCACGTGCCATCAAACAACGAAATTAGCAAACCCCGCAGCACGCGGGGCTTGTAACCCCGCTGTCTTTTTACGCATCAAATCGTCTTCAAAAAGTCATTAAATAGTCATAATCGGTCAGCATAATTCGTCCCAGGACAACGTTTAAACCTGCAGGGTTTAAACGTTTTGCCTCAATTCAACGTTATGCCATCAGGAAGACCATTATGCACACCCTTCTGCAACCCGCCGCAAAACTCATGCAGCAACTGCGTTTACTGCCAAAATTCATCGTGCTGTCAGTGGTTTTTATTACGCCGTTATTTATAGTCACCGCCCTGTTATTCGGCGAATTGCAGAAGTCCGTTTCAGTGGCTGAACAAGAGCAAGCCGGCATGCGCCATATGCAACAAATCAACGACATCATCCGTCTCACCCAGCAGCACCGCGGTTTGCAACACATGCTGCTCAATGGCAATCAGCAGGTCAGCGCAACTGCCGCGCAAATCCGCAACAACATAGACAAAAAGATGGCTCAGTTCGATGACCTGCAAAAATCCGACAATAGTTTCGGTACAGCAGCCACTTGGGCCACACTGAAACAAAACTGGCAAACTCTGGAAAGCAATGTCAGCACAGACCCGTCTAAAACCAGTTATGAGCGCCACACCGCCATACTCAAGCAATTGAATCAGCTCAACACGTTCATTGCCGACAGATCTCATTTAAGCCTGGATGCAATGGCCGAGAGCCATCACCTGATAACTTTATTCACCCGCACTATTCCTATAGTCAGCGACAACCTTGCTGAAATCTCAGGGCGTGGCGCTTCCATCATCGATACCGGTTTATTTGAAGGCAATGAAGATGTGCTGCTTAACTCAGACATCATGCTGACCAGATTCGGCATCGAGCGCATCGCGGATCAACTGCCCAGTCTGTATCATGAAAACCCGGCACTGAAAGCAACGCTGGCGCCGCATACCGCTACCTTGGCCGCCATCAAGGCTTATCTGGAAAGAACCCGAATCGAAGTATTGAATTCAGCCAACCAGACTTCCGGCAACCAGTTTTTTGATGCGGGCAATAAACGCATGGACGAGTTGGCTGCTTTCAGCATGACGACGGCAAATTTGATCAATGGATTACTGCAACAGCGCATTCAGCAAGCAACCGACTGGCGCAATGAAATGATAGCCGGCGTGTTACTGGCACTGGCTATTGCAGGTTATCTGTTCGCCGGCTTTTATACCTCGTTTACCCGTGAAGTTAAATCGCTGGAGCACGCTGTAAACAGCGCAGCAAACGGCGATCTGACCAACGAAATCCGTTCTACCGGCAAAGACGAAATTGGCGGTCTGATCAACGCATTTGGCGGCATGACGCTCAACCTCGCGCAACTGGTCGCCGAAGTACGTACCGGCACACATACCATCAACACCGCCTCACGTGAAATTGCTGCCGGCAATGCCAATCTGTCTTCACGCACCGAATCGCAAGCCGCCTCACTGGAGGAAACAGCCAGCTCCATGGAAGAATTGACCTCGACCGTGAAACAGAATGCCGATAACGCCCATCAGGCCAGTCAATTTGCAGCTTCTGCATCAGGCATTGCGGTTAAAGGCGGCTCTGTCGTGCATCAGGTCATCGACAGCATGGGTTCCATCAAAGACAGCTCCCGCAAGATTGCCGACATCATCGGTGTCATTGACAACATTGCCTTCCAGACCAACATTCTGGCACTCAATGCCGCAGTAGAAGCCGCGCGTGCCGGCGAGCAAGGTCGTGGATTCGCAGTGGTCGCCAAAGAAGTGCGCAGCCTCGCCCAACGCTCTGCAGAAGCGGCCAAGGAAATTAAAATCCTGATCAGCAACTCGGTAAACCAGGTCGAAGTCGGCAGCAAGCTGGTTAATGAAGCCGGCGGCACCATGGAAGAAGTCGTCAGCGCCATCAAGCAGGTCGCCGACATCATGAATGAAATCACGATTGCCAGCAGGGAGCAAAGCTCGGGTATTGCCCAGGTTAACCAGGCGGTTACCCAAATGGATGAAATGACGCAACAGAACGCCGCAATGGTGGAACAGGCCGCTGCCGCTGCCATCAGCCTGCAAAATCAGGCGAGCTCATTAGCTGATACGGTAAGCGTATTCAAACTGGCACAGTCAACCAACGACGACTGGTCGCACCAGCAAGTGTATGACGCTGAAATCATCCCGATGCGCACCCGCCCAACCGCTGCATCCGGCAAATTAGCTGGCAAGTCAGCGCGAACCCGGAAATCATCAATCGCGGCTTAACCACGACAACTGACGGCAATAAAAAAGCGCAATCGTAGGATTGCGCTTTTTTACATCTGAACTACTGAACGACGGGAATTAACCCTTAGCTGCGTAAGCCAGACACCAGCCATGCGGGTTGATATCACCTTCTACCACATTGCAGGTACCATTTGCCTTGGCTGATTTACCTGCTACATACTGCACGCAATTCACGCACTCCAGACCGCCTTTAGGCTTGTCCTGATATTGCAAAGCGGCTTTGGCCATTTTCGCAGCGGCAGCTTCTTTACTTACCAGAGCAGCAGGCACAACTGCGATACTGGCCAATAAAGCGGCACCTTTCAGGAAAGAGCGGCGTGACACTGACTTGTTTGTGATATTTTCCAAAATAAGCTCCCGGATACAAAAGACGCGTTAATCAATATAACCAAATCCTAATATAGACACTGAAGCATTATCTGTCAACCAGTACAAAACTCTCAGTATGCCACCGCTACAGGATCGAGACTGCGCCACAAATACCAGGTCGCTACCGAACGCCAGGGTTGCCAGCGTTCAGCATAACGACGCAATCCCGCTTTATTAAACGGCTGTAGCTCAGGGTAATGCATGGCAAACGCATTTTGCAAACCAATATCATCCACCGGCAGCACATCCGGACGCAACAGATTGAACATCAGAAACATTTCCGCACTCCACTGCCCGATACCGCGAATTTGTGTGAGATCAGCAATGATAGCGGCATCATCCATATTCGGCCAGACTGACGGATCAACCAAGCCATCCGCAAAATGCCGCGCGAGATCATGCAGGTATTCGACCTTGCGCTGCGAATAGCCGCAGGTACGCAGGGCAATAGCCGGTTGCGCCGCGATTGCGGCCGGATTGACCGCTGTCAGTGCCAGCAGGCGCTGCCATACCGTATCAGCCGCTTTGATGGAAATCTGCTGGCCGGTAATCGCCCGCGCCAGCGTCTCAAACGCATTACCGCGACTTTGCAACTGCGTGTGCGGATAGCACGCAATCAACCTTGCCATCACAGCATCAGCCTGTGCTAATTGCCGGGTTGCAAGCGCCCAATAATCAGAATCAGGCTGGAGAGAATATTCACTCATAATATTCTGTTAGGGAAGCACTACTTATGCATTCCCAGATGAACTCGAATGGCATCTTCCAGCGCCAGCATATCGAGTTTGGACAAGGTATCAAGCTGACTCTTCAGTCGGGCTTTATCTGCTGCCATAATCTGGTCAGCCATTGCCTTACCTGGCTTTCCGGCTATCGTTACCAACGCCTCACCTGGATACTGACGCTCTGCGTTGCTGGTCAGCGGCACGACAACAACCCGCGCCAGATTCCGGTTAGCTGCATCATTACTGACAATCACGGCTGGGCGCGTCTTGCGTATCTCGCTCCCTACTGCAGGATCAAACTCCACCCACCAGACTTCACCGCGCTTCATCAGCCATATCTCCAATAATGGCATGACCCCATTCACTGGCCTCAGCTTCACGCTCCTTGTCGGCCGCCATTGCCCGATACCCTTCATCTAACGCGGTATCCAGTACATACGGCCTTACCAGATCTTCAATAAACTGGCTTATACGCCGTTTGCCGACAGTCCGATACAATCCCTCGTAAACGTCTTCATCAAGGGTAATCGTCATTTTTTTGTGCATGGCACCCTCCTTTACACGCTATACGTATAACGTACTAATGCTGATATTCTAGCAGATTTCAGCAACATGTCAGCGTATTCAAAAAATGGATTTATAGCGCCCCCCGAAACATTTGGCATATACTGGACTAATAACCATAACGCAGCATCAGGTAAGCTCTGGAGGTCGAAATGGATAACAATTACATCCGCTGGTTTGAAGATATCACCATTGAAGACATCGCTCTCGTCGGCGGAAAAAATGCCTCGCTGGGCGAGATGTACCGCGAACTCACCTCACAGGGCGTAAAAGTACCCAACGGTTTTGCCATTACCGCCGATGCCTATCATGACTTGCTGGCGCAGCCCGGGGTCAGTGCCGCGCTGCATGATGCACTCGATGCGCTCAACCCGGAGGATGTCGTCGATCTGGCCCGGCGCGGCGCTCGCGCCCGCGACATCATTTATAACGCCCCGCTTTCAGGAAATATCAGTTCCCAAATCCTGCTCGCCTATACCCAGCTCAAGGCTGAATACGGCGACACGCTCAGTCTGGCAGTACGCAGTTCGGCCACTGCCGAAGACTTGCCCACGGCCAGCTTTGCCGGACAACAGGACACCTACCTCAACATCAGCGGCGATGATGCACTACTCGACGCCTGCAAGCATTGCTTCGCCAGCCTGTTTACCGACCGTGCCATTCATTACCGTGTAGATCAGGGCTTCGATCATTTCAAAATCGCTTTGTCTATCGGCGTCATGAAAATGGTGCGTTCCGACATTGCTGCCTCCGGAGTCATGTTTTCGCTGGATACAGAAAGCGGGTTTCGTGATGTGGTGTTTATCACAGCCGCCTATGGCCTGGGTGAAAACGTGGTGCAAGGCACGGTGGAGCCGGATGAATTCTATGTGCACAAACCCACGTTCAATCTGGGCCACCGCATGGTGCTGCGCCGGCGACTGGGCGGCAAAAAAATCAAGATGACCTATAGCGCTACGCAGGCTGGCATCACTACGGTCAATATTCCCACGCCAGTAGCCGATCAGGCACGCTACTGCATCAGCGATACCGACGTATTGACGCTGGCCGACTACGCACTGAAAGTGGAAAACCACTACTCGCAAAAAATCGGCCATGACCGCCCTATGGATATGGAATGGGCCAAGGATGGCCTCGATGGCGAGCTGTACATGGTGCAAGCCCGTCCGGAAACCGTGACCTCGCAGCGTGCCGCCAACCTGCTGGAAACCTTTCATCTTGACGGCAGCGGCGAACTGGCAATTACCGGTCGCGCAGTCGGCGCGCGCATCGCCAGCGGCAAAGTCCGCATCATCAGCGATGTCGCCAATCTATCCGAATTTCAGGCGGGGGAAATCCTCGTCGCCGACACCACGTCGCCTGACTGGGAGCCGGTAATGAAAATCGCGGCTGCCATTGTCACCAATCGCGGCGGGCGTACCTGCCATGCCGCCATCATCGCCCGCGAACTCGGCATTCCTGCCATCGTCGGTGCCGATCATGCCACCACTGCCTTGCACAACGGCGAACTGGCGACCGTATCCTGCGCAGAAGGCGACATTGGGGATGTCTACCGTGGCGACATTCCCTACCACGTCGAGCAGACCGATCTCGCGCAGTTAGCGCGCCCGGCAACGGAGATCATGATCAATATCGGCAATCCCGATCTGGCGTTCAAAACGGCGCAACTGCCCAATGACGGCGTCGGTCTGGCGCGCATGGAGTTCATCATTACCCAGGCCATCAAGGCGCACCCGATGGCATTGCTCTACCCCGAACGTATCACCGATCCGGCAGTGCGCGAGCAGATTATCGCGCTCTCCCACGGTTATAAAAGTGGCGCGGATTTCTTCATCGCCAGACTGACCGAAGGCGTGGGCACACTGGCGGCCGCGTTCTACCCCAAACCAGTGGTGATGCGCATGTCCGACTTCAAATCCAACGAATATGCGTCGCTGCTGGGCGGCAAGGATTTCGAGCCGGATGAAGCCAACCCGATGATCGGTTTTCGCGGTGCCTCACGCTACGCCCACCCCGCCTATGCTGATGGCTTCAAGCTGGAATGTCTGGCGATGAAACGGGTACGCGAGGAAATGGGGCTGACCAACGTCATCCTCATGCTGCCGTTCGTGCGCCGCGTCGCCGAAGCCGACCTGGTCCTTGCCAAAATGGCCGAATTCGGCCTAAAGCGTGGCGATAACGGCTTGCAGGTCTATGCCATGTGCGAAGTGCCGAATAACGTCATCCTCATCGACCAGTTTGCCTCGCGCTTCGATGGTTTTTCCATCGGCTCCAATGACCTTACCCAGCTCACGCTGGGCGTCGACCGCGACAGCGAGATCGTCGCCTTTGATTACGATGAACGTGACGACGGCGTGAAAGCCATGATCCGCATGGCCGTCGAGGGTTGCAGCAGAAACAGCATCCATTCCGGCCTGTGTGGTCAGGCGCCGTCCGACTACCCGGAGATGGCGGAATTTCTGGTTGAACTCGGCATCGACTCTATCAGCCTTAACCCAGACAGCGTGCTTGCCACCACGCGCAGCATCCTCGCGCTGGAAGCCAAGCTGGGGCGCGCACCGCGCAGCCAATCAGGAGATTCAAAATGAACCTTTCCTTTCATGGTGCCGATCGCGGCGTTACCGGCTCGTGCCACATGATCGTGTGTGCCGGTAAAAACATCCTGATCGATTGCGGCATGTATCAGGGCGGGCATGAACTGGACGAAGAAAACAGCGAACCGTTCGGCTTTGACCCGGCCACCATCGATTACGTACTGCTCACCCATGCCCACCTCGATCACTGCGGACGGCTGCCATTGCTGGTCAAACGCGGCTTTCGCGGCGAAATCATCACCACTGCCGCCACCCGCGCCCTGGCCCGTGTGGTCATGATGGATGCCGCCGGTTTGCAGGAAGACGAAGCCCGTTACCGGGCACGCAAACACAAGCGCCATGGCGAACAGGATGGCGATGAACCGCTGTACACCACGCTGGATGCGCTCAACACACTGGAATACTTCGGGCGTAGTGCCAAGTACGACCATGCTATCGATATCGCCCATGGCATTAGCGCCACTTTTCTGGATGCCGGCCACATTTTAGGTTCAGCCAGTATTTTCCTGAACCTCACAGAAGGTAAAAAAAACCGCAAAGTGGTTTTTTCCGGGGACCTGGGCAACGCGGGCAGAAAACTGCTACGCGACCCGACACCACCGCAACATGCCGATGTCGTGGTGATGGAAACCACCTATGGCGACAGGCTGCATCGTTCCCTGCCGGAATCCATCACCGAGTTGTACGATGCCATTAACGATGCCTTGCAGCGCGGCGGCAATATCATCATTCCGACTTTCGCTCTGGAGCGCACCCAGGAGTTGCTGTTCTTCTTGCGTGAAGGCGTAGAACAAGGCGTGCTGCCACGCAGCATGCAGGTATTTCTGGATTCGCCGATGGCAATCTCCGCCACTGAAATATTCAAGCAGTATCCGGATTGCTACAAGAAAAGCACGGCGGCGCTGTTCCATGCCGGCAACGACCCTTTTAGCCTGCCCGGCCTGCACTTTACCCGCGAAACCGCACAAAGCATGGCCATTAACACGGTAGTGGGCGGAGCAGTGATCATGGCCGGATCCGGCATGTGTACCGGTGGAAGGGTACGCCACCATCTCAAGCACAACCTGTGGCGCAAGGATTCCAGCGTCATATTTGTCGGCTTTGCTGCACAGGGCACACTGGCGCGGCTAATCATTGACGGTGCGCAGAAAGTCAAAATATTTGGCGAAGAGATTGCGGTCAAAGCTAAAATCTATACTATCAACGGCTTTTCTGCCCATGCTGACCGTGATGAATTGCTGGCGTGGCATCATCACATCAAGCCCGCCCGCACCTTCCTGGTACACGGTGAAGAAGAGGTGATGCAGAGCTTTTCCAGCCGCCTGAAAAACACCGAAGTTCACATGCCCCTGCGCAATCAGGTTTTCGATCTCTAATACAGCCATACCCTATGTTCATCTTTCCAGAAATCCCCCCCATGCTTGTGGCGCTCGTCGCCACCGTATTATTCGGCTTCGTTATCGGACTGGAAGTCCACAGCTATCGCCACGCCCGCAACAAAGACCTGGGCTTCGGCACTACCCGTACCCTGACGCTGCTGGCGGTAATGGGCTTTGTGCTCGCCGCACTCGACCCGCATTTGTGGCTGTTCATGGCCGGCCTGTTCATCATCTCCGGCTTGCTGGCACTGCAATACTGGAACCGGCTGGCTGCAGGCGAGCAAAGCCTGCTGCCAACCTTCATCGCGCTGCTGACCTATCTGCTCGGCCCGCTGGCGCTGCAGCAGCCGCTATGGCTGCTGATCCTGTATGTGGTGGTGGTATTGCTGCTGCTCGGCGGCAAGCCCGGCATCCGCCGCTTCTCCGACACTTTCCAGAGCACCGAAGCGGTAACGCTGGCCAAATTCATGATCATGGCCGGGCTGATCCTGCCCATGCTGCCCGATCAGCCCATCGCCAGTTTCATCAGCGTCACCTATAGCCAGCTGTGGCTGTCGGTCGTCGTCGTGTCGACCATCTCCTACCTGAGCTATGCCGCCCAGACTTACTTCTTCCCCAATAACGGTGTGCTGCTGGCCGGTATCCTCGGCGGACTGTATTCCAGCACCGCGGCTACCGTGGTACTCAGTCGCCGCGCGCAAAACGCTACCGCCAGTGATCGCCTCTATGCCCCCGCCATCATCCTGGCGACGGCGATGATGTACCTGCGGCTGATGGCACTGATCCTCATCCTCGGCCACACCAGTATCGCGTTACAGCTGGCGCTGCCTTTTGCCGTGGTGATTATTACTTCAATACTGATCGTCTGGTGGCTGTACCGGCGCGTGGCCAGCATCAGCAACAAGGATGACGACATGGCTACGCCGGTGCGCCACCCGCTGGAATTCACCACCGCCATCCTGTTTGCGGTGCTGTTTATCTTTTTTGCCGGCCTGACGCAGCAAGTCATCACCCACTACGGCAGCGCCGGGTTACACTGGCTGTCTTTCGCCATAGGCTTCAGCGATATCGATCCGTTCATCCTCGCCTTACTGGCAGGTAAATACAGCATCGACCTGAATTTGATTACCACCGCCATCATCATTGCCACCGCCAGCAACAACCTGCTCAAGGCCGCCTATACGACAGCCCTGGCGCGTAATCACACCGTCATGCCTGCGGCGCTCTGGCTGGGTTTCATTGGCATCATCTCTATCAGTTACGTTTATCTGAAATAATCAGGGGCACTCCATGCAATTCAAAGATTACTACCAAATACTTGGCGTCGACAAAACTGCCACCGCCGACGAAATCAAGAAATCCTACCGCAAGCTGGCGCGCAAATACCATCCCGACGTCAGCAAGGAAGCCGATGCCGAGAAAAAAATGAAAGAGGTCAACGAAGCCAATGAAGTACTGTCCGACCCGGAAAAACGTGCCGCCTATGATCAGGTCGGCAAGGGCTACCGACCCGGCCAGGATTTCCAGCCGCCTCCGAACTGGGATGCCGGATTCGAATTCTCCGGCGGCGGGTTCTCCGGTGCAGACATGGGCGATACCAGCGACTTCTTTGCCAACCTGTTCGGCCAGGCCGGACGCGGCAGACGCCACAGCCAGTATCAGGCGCGCGGCGAAGATCGTCACGCCAAGATCGTCATTGAATTACAGGATGCCTATGATGGTGCCACCCGTACCATCACGCTGCAATCGCCGACGACCGATGCGCAAGGCCGCGTTTACACCAAAGAGCATGCCATCAACGTACGCGTTCCCAAAGGCGTCAAGGCCGGCCAGCATATCCGCCTGAGCGGACAGGGCAGCCCCGGCATCGGCGGCGGCACTGCGGGCGACCTGTATCTGGAAATCCAGTTCAAACCTGATGCCCGTTTCCGCACCGAAGGCCGCGACGTCTTCCAGACTGTACCGGTCACGCCGTGGGAAGCCGCGCTCGGCGCCAGCGTCGAAGTCGTCACGCCATCCGGTTCAGTACAGGTCAAAGTCCCAGCCAATTCCCAGACCGGGCGCAAGTTACGGCTCAAGGCGCGCGGCATCCCCGGCGACCCGGCAGGCGACCTGTACCTGCTGCTGGAAGTGGTACTGCCACCTGCTGACACTGAAGCCGCCCGCCAGCTGTATGAAACCATGGCACGCGAACTTGCCTTCAACCCCCGTGACACAATGGGAGCATGAACCATGACCACTATCATCATCGGTGACATCAAGCTGAACCTGGCCGACCTGGCGCATAGCTGCAGCGTCAGCCAGGAATGGATTGTGGAGCGAGTGCAAGCCGGCTTACTGTGTACCCTGCCCATGAATGCAGATAAAGCCAGCTACAGCAGCGCCGAGCTCACCCGCGCCCGCCGCCTGCTCAACATCGAACGCAGCTTTGATGCCAACCCGGAGCTGGCGGCGTTGGTAGTGGATATGATGGAAGAGATTGAACGGCTGCGCGGTCAGGTTAGCCGCATCGATAACGATCTAATTGATTTGTAATATTATTCCTGTATTTTCGGACTTTCCCGATTCAGTTCCAGCAGGGCTCATTTTTGGATCCTGAGGCAATCGAGATACATGATACACTCTGAACGGATGGATTAATTAGTCTCCCTTACGGATTTACTGATTTTTACAACCAACTTTAAAGGACATCTCATGTCAGGTTCAATAAATGGTGGTGTGCGTCTCGTACTGCGGCTCGAAGGCTTGTGTGTGCTCATTGCGGCTGTAGTGGCATACTCGAAATTCGGCGCTGGCTGGAGTACGTTTGCACTTTTCTTCCTTGCACCCGACATTTCATTCCTCGGCTATCTTGCCGGCCCGAAGTCTGGTGCCATTAGTTACAATGCGGCGCACTCCTATATAGGTGCGGTTGCTTGCGTTGTGGCGGGCCTCGTACTTCCAGCCCCGGTATTGCTTTATGCCGGCATGATCTGGTGTGCTCACATCGGTTTCGACAGAGCGCTCGGTTACGGACTCAAATCTTCAGAGGGCTTTAGCTTTACACATCTTGGCCGCATTGGGCGCATTTCTGGCAGTGAACTTACACCGGCAGTGGACTATGCGGATTCACCGCGATCAAACCCTGTTACGCCAGCTTGAATTACACGGCGTCATCGCAACAGACTCACACTAAACTTTATGTTTCTGTCACGACACCCGGTATATGTGATTTTACTTGCCGCCAGCGCTCTGAGCTTGAACGGGTGCACTCTGGTTCGGGTTGCGAATGCATGGATACAACCCAAAATCTCATTTACTCAATGCACGCCTGATCCAAGAATATGGTGCGAACCGGGGTCTGGAGAGCTGGCGAATCGCATCGCCCCGCTCCTGTCAGATGCAATAGCCATTGTCGAGCGGGCGCAATTTTCCAGTTTCACTTCTCCCGTCGTAATCTATACATACAATTCTGCCGAAAGCTTTTCCGCACACAGCGGTGCAGTAATATATGCAGCAGGCGCTGTGTCACTGGGGCGTCTGAATCTTTCGCCAAAACTATTAGCTACCCCCGACCGGACCAAAGGCATACTGATACACGAGTTGTCGCATCTCAACCTGCAATTACAGATGGGATCGCTGGCGTGGGCGCGTGTACCGAGCTGGTTTCACGAGGGCCTTGCTACTTTTGTGTCAAATGGAGGCGGCGCGGAAACCATATCCGTGCAAGATGCCACTGTCGCATTATTGCAGGGAAAACGATTCAACCCCGATGAATCGCAATGGGCTGCATTCCCAAAAAGCGCATCTTCTTACGGCCTGACTCCGCACATGTATTACAGGCAGGCAGCCTTGTTTGTCGGCTTCCTGCATGACAGCGACCCCAAGGCATTTCAGAGGCTGCTCCACGCCATTGCAGCGAAAATCACATTCTCCGAAGCTATCAATTTGTCATATCATGAAAACCTGGCTTCCTTATGGTTACGTTTTCTGTCCAGCAGCTACCTCGCCGAACCTGCTCACGGAACTGCTGCAGTGACCACTAAACTTAACTAACCAGTATCGCCGGGAGTGGCCACATGGGGTTACCAGACCAGCCTCGAAATACACTTAACACTTATCTCAGATAACGTTACCAGAATTTGAGAAGATGAATAAAATAAACACTAATCCACTGATACGCCGTCTGTTTGCCATTATCCTCGTCGTCGCGGTGCCCAGCTTTGGCTGCTTCGGACTGTATTCGCTGGGGCCAGAGAGTAACGCTAGCGCACCGGTGCAATTCATGGTGGTTGGCGCTTACCCGGTCGCGCTTATCAGCCTGGGGCTGCTGGTGCTGGCGCTGACATCCCCAACTCGCCAACGCTGGCAAATTGGGGGTGCAACTGCAGTACTGATCTTAGCCACGACCATCATCCTGCTGGCACGTAACAGCCACATACTCGACTGAATACGCAGACAGCAGGAAATGCATAGCACTTTCAAGAGTTATGCAGCCTGGTTCTACCTGTTTTATTGTTGGTACTTTAACGGTACTCTTCGCATCTTAACTTCAAATTTTGGCGTGATAATTATGGACTCTGATCGCTACAAACGTGGTTTGGAAAAACTCAAGGAAATTGATGGTCATGCAGGTGAACGAGTAATTGAAGCTCTGAAAGACATAGCACCCGATCTCGCTCGTTACACCATCGAATTCCCTTTCGGCGATGTTTATTCCCGTGGTGTACTTTCTCTTAAAGAACGAGAGATCGCAACCGTCGCTGCCTTAGCTGCTCTTGGCAATGCGCTGCCGCAACTCAAAGTTCATATTCATGGCGCGCTCAATGTCGGATGCACCAGACAGGAGATCGTTGAGATCATGATCCAAATGGCTGTCTATGCCGGCTTTCCTGCCGCGCTCAACGGCACCTTCGCAGCGAAGGAAGTCTTTGCAGAGCGTGATGCTGCTGGTCAAAAAGATTAACAACCATGCTCGCGCTTGTTCGACTCATCGCCTCCATTGCCTTGATGGTGCTGACATTCGCTGCAAATGCTGCGACAGGTCTGACTGAAATCCATACTACCAACGGCGGGCCTGTCACCGTCTTCTATCCTTCCGACAGTCCGAGCTCGCCAGTCCAACGCGGGCCTTTTATGTTTGACGTTGCGCTGGATGGCGTGCCCATACGGGGTAATGGCCGGTTGATCGTCATCTCACACGGATCACCAGCATCCCCGTGGGTATATTTTGACCTGTCACACACGTTGGTGGATGCGGGTTTCATCGTAGCACTACCGGAGCACTACGCCGACAACTACAAAGACGACAGCGAACCCGGGCCACCGAGCTGGAAACGACGACCACTTGAGGTATCCCGAGCCATCGACATAATGGCCGATGACGCGCGATTTCGACCGCTGCTGGCTCTGGACAAAGTGGGTATGTATGGCATGTCCGCAGGCGGCCACACTGCGCTCACCCTTGCCGGTGGGCGTTGGTCGCCTGCACAACTGCAGCGGCATTGCGAGGCCCATATTACCGATGATTTTCAGGCATGCGCAGGTCTGACGACACAACTTACCGGCGGCATTTTTGACGGTATCAAGACGGCTGTCGCACGTTGGGTGATTGATTATAAATTGACGGATAACACATGGTATCAGCACACCGATTCCCGAATCACAGCGATTGTTGCCGGGGTCCCTTTTGCAGCCGATTTTGATACCGCATCACTGGCAACACCCAAGGTACATCTGGGGATAATTACTGCACGTCAGGATAAGTGGCTGGTACCAAAATATCATAGTGACGCAATTTTAAAGGTATGTACGACATGCGAACGGGTAGCCGATTTCAAAAACGGTGGACATGGCGCATTGTTATCACCCCTTCCACCTGATCGCAGCGGACTGGTAGCGAAACTCATTGCCGACCCGCAAGGCTTTGATCGCGTCAATGAAGTTCCGGAAGTTAATCAGAAGATCACCGCCTTTTTCATTAGGCAACTTGCCACTCGGCAATATCGATAATGAGCGGGTAATAAGCCACGGACATTTTGGCATTTACCTGCATATGGTCACCGCAATGTCACAGCATCGGTTTATACTAAAACGACAAAACCATCTGGAGATAGGCATGATGCAGTCGCAACCGCTTTCCGCTTCCGAACTGGACCTCATCCACCGCTACTGGCGCGCTGCCAACTATCTCTCGGTCGGGCAGATTTACCTGCTGGATAATCCGCTATTAAAAGAGCCTCTCAGCATCGAACACATCAAGCCGCGCCTGCTCGGGCACTGGGGCACCACGCCGGGGCTGAATTTCATTTATGCGCACATGAACCGCGTGATCCGCCGCGACGACCTGAATATGGTGTTCATTGCCGGCCCCGGTCATGGCGGCCCGGCGGTGGTTGCCAACACCTATCTCGAAGGCAGTTACAGCGAGTTTTACCCCAACATTTCGCAAGATGAACTGGGGATGAAGCACCTGTTCCGCCAGTTCTCTTTCCCCGGTGGCATTCCCAGCCACGCTGCACCGGAAACGCCCGGCTCGATACACGAAGGTGGTGAGTTGGGTTATGCGGTGTCGCATGCCTATGGTGCGGTATTCGATAATCCCGACCTGATCACTTGCTGCGTGGTGGGTGATGGCGAGGCAGAAACCGGCCCGCTGGCGACAGCATGGCATTCCAACAAATTTCTCAACCCGGTTACCGATGGCGCGGTGTTGCCTATCCTGCATCTGAACGGCTACAAGATCGCCAATCCCACGATACTGGCGCGCATCAGCCATGACGAACTCAGTCAGCTGTTCGTCGGTTACGGCTACAAACCGTATTTTGTCGAAGGCGACGACCCGGCTCTGATGCACCAGCTTATGGCAGCGACGGTGGATACGGTGATCGCCGAAATTCGGGAAATACAGCGTCAGGCACGCGAGGACGGCAATACCACCCGCCCGATCTGGCCGATGATCATACTGCGCTCACCCAAGGGCTGGACCGGCCCCAAGACAGTCGACGGCCTCAAGACCGAAGGCTCATGGCGCTCACATCAAGTGCCGCTATCAGAGATGGCGAGCAAGCCTGCGCATGTGCAGCTACTGGAAACCTGGATGAAGTCCTATGTGCCCGAGGAGCTGTTCGACAGCCACGGCACGCTGCTGCCGGAACTCGCTGCGCTGGCACCCGCAGGTACGCGGCGCATGGGTGCTAACCCGCATGCCAATGGCGGCATCCTGCTACACGAGTTGCGCCTGCCTGATTTCCGTGACTATGCCGTGGCAGTGACCCAGCCCGGCCGTAGCGAAGCTGAAGCCACCCGCGTGCTGGGCAATTTTCTGCGCGACGTGATGCGCAACAACATGCATAATTTTCGCGTCGTTGGCCCGGATGAAACCGCTTCCAACCGTCTCGGCGCATTGTTTGAAGTCACCCAGCGCACCTGGGAAGCCGAGCTGCTGCCAACTGACGACCACCTCGCCCCGGATGGCCGGGTCATGGAAATCCTCTCCGAGCACACCTGTCAGGGCTGGCTGGAAGGCTACCTGCTTACCGGCCGCCACGGCTGGTTCTCGTGCTACGAAGCGTTCATTCACCTGATCGATTCGATGTTCAACCAGCATGCCAAATGGCTCAAGGTAACTAGCCAGGAAATCCCCTGGCGGCGACCGATTGCCTCGCTCAATTACCTGCTCACCTCGCATGTGTGGCGGCAGGACCATAACGGCTTTTCACATCAGGACCCTGGCTTTATCGACCATGTAGTCAACAAGAAAGCCGAAATTATCCGCGTCTATCTGCCGCCTGACGCCAACACCCTGCTCTCCGTAGCCGATCACTGCCTGAAGAGCCGCAACTACGTCAACGTCATCGTTGCCGGCAAACAGCCGGCGCCGCAATGGCTGTCGATGGATGCGGCAATCAAGCATTGCACCGCGGGTATCGGCATCTGGGAATGGGCCAGCAACGATCAGGATGACACGCCGGATGTGGTAATGGGCTGCTGCGGCGATGTGCCGACACTGGAAGCATTGGCGGCAGTCGATTTGCTGCGCCAGCTGGCACCCGAACTCAAGATACGCTTCGTTAACGTAGTCGATCTGATGACGCTGCAACCTTGCGAAGAACACCCGCACGGTTTGAAGGACATGGATTTCGATGCACTGTTCACCACCGACAGGCCTATCATCTTCGCCTATCACGGCTACCCGTGGCTGATTCATCGCCTCACCTATCGCCGCACCAATCACGATAATCTGCATGTGCGTGGCTATAAGGAAGAAGGCACCACCACCACACCATTCGACATGGTGGTGCTGAACGATCTTGACCGTTTCCATCTGGTCATCGATGTCGTCGATCGCGTGCCAAAAATGCAGCACCGCGCTGCGCATATCAAGCAGGCCATGCGTGATCGCATCATCGAGCACAAACACTATATCGAACGTCATGGCGAGGATATGCCGGAAATCCGCGACTGGACCTGGCGCTATTAATGACGACGACTGCCCCCATACTCACCATCAACAGCGGCTCATCGTCACTCAAGGCCAGTCTGTTTCGCGCTGACGGTACGCGTCAGGATTTCCGCTACGAACATATCGGCCAGGGTTTTCCACACGATCACCGCTACGCCTTTGACGCCCTGCTGCGCGATATGGGCAGCGACCAGCCAGTGGCAGTCGGTCACCGTCTGGTGCATGGCGGCGAAGTCACCACACCGGCCCGGCTGATCGATGACGCCGAGCGGGCACGCCTGCAACAGCTGGTCGCACTGGCACCGCTGCACCTGCCGGGTAACTTGCTGGGAGTGGATTTATGCCGCGCGCATTTTGCTGTGCCGCAAATTGCCTGTTTCGATACCGCCTTCCATGCCACCCTGCCACCACTGGCACAGCGCCTGCCTATAGCCAGTGAGCTGGGCTTACGCCGCTACGGCTTTCACGGCATCAATTACGCTCACATCGCGCAGCGTCTGCCCGCCCTGCTGGGTGACGCCGCCAGCGGTAACATCGTGGTGGCGCATCTGGGCAACGGGGCAAGTCTGTGTCTGCTGCAAAATCTGCAATCGGTGGACACCACCATGGGTTACACACCCGCCGGCGGCATCCCCATGGGCACGCGCAGTGGCGACCTGGATCCCGGAGTGATGCTGACGTTGGCGGAGCGCTATCCGCCCGCCGAACTCAACGATCTGGTGTATCAGCGCATGGGGCTGATTGCATTATCCGAAGGGGAAAGCAGTGACATGGCGCAACTGCTGGCAAGTGACAGCGCCGCGGCGCAATTTGCGGTGGAGTATTTCTGCCAGCAGGTACGCGGCGCTATCGGTGCACTGGCTGCCAAAGCCGGCGGCATCGATGCACTGGTGTTCACCGCCGGCATCGGTGAACACGCGCCGCTGGTACGTACCAAGGTGTGTGAACCGTTGCGTTTTCTGGGCTTTCAGCTCAACAGCAATGCCAATTCAGGCAACGCGCTGCAAATTAGCACGGTAGACAGCAAACCCGTGCTGATCATCCCCGCCGATGAGGAAGGCATGATCCGTCAATTGGTCAGCACACTTATCCAGCACAACACGACAGTTGCTTAACATCCTTGTTAAAGGTTTGCGCACACAGCTTCAGGCCTTCGACCATGGTCAGATAAGGGAAAAACTGTGACGCCAGCTCTTTCACCGTCATCTGCGCACGTAAGGCGAGCGCAGCCGTCTGGATCAATTCACCTGCTTCCGGCGCTAACGCCTGCACGCCGAGCAAACGTCCGCTGACCTTGTCCGCCACCAGCTTGATGAAGCCTCGCGTGTCAAAATTGGCCAGTGCCCGCGGCACATTATCCAGCGTAAGGATACGCGTTTCTACCTCGAAACCCTGATGCAGAGCTTCGGCCTCAGACATGCCCACGGTGGCTACCTGAGGATCCGTAAAGACCACAGCCGGCACGATGGACAGATCCAGCACTTCATGACCACCCAGCATATTGGCGGCAGCACGTGTGCCAGCAGCGGCTGCCACGTACACGAAAGCAGGGTTGCTGGTGCAGTCGCCACCCGCGAAGATAGTGGCCACGGAGGAACGCAAGCACTCATCCACAACGATAGCGCCACTCGCATTTAACTTGACGCCGATATGTTCCAGCCCCATCCCGGCGGTATTCGGCACCCGTCCCGCAGCTACCAGCAAGCGGTCGCCACTGACTGACTCGCTCCCCAAGTCCAGAGTAAATTGCCCATGAGCATGTTTGACGCTTTTCACAGTCTGCTCGGTGAGCACACGCATGCCTTCAGCTTCGAGCAACGTGAGCAGCGTTTCCCCGATCAAGGCATCTTCCTGCGATAACAAACCGGAACGCGCCACCAGCGTCACCTGACTGCCAAGCCGCAGGAACGCCTGCGCCAGTTCCAGCGCAATCACCGAGCCACCGTACACCAGCAGATGTTGCGGCAATTCATCTGTCGCCAGCGCTTCCGTCGAGCTCCAGAACGGCGTTTCGACCAGACCCGGCACCTCGGGAATACGCGCCGAAGCACCGGTAGCGATCAGCACACGGTCAAAAGCAATCTCGCGACTGCCGCCTGCGTCCAAATCCACCGTCAGGGTTTCTGTATTCTTGAAGCGCGCAAAACCCCGCACCAGACTGATATTGGGGTTGCTGTCCAATATGCCTTCATATTTGGCATGGCGCAGTTCTTCCACACGCCCCTGCTGTTGCGCGAGCAGTACCTTGCGATTAATCTGCGGCGTACAGGCTTCGATGCCGGCATCAAATGGACTGCTGGCGCGCAGATGGGCAATGTGTGCAGCCCGGATCATGATTTTGGAAGGGACACAGCCAACGTTGACGCAGGTGCCGCCGGTGACGCCACGTTCAACCAGCGTCACTTGCGCACCGCCTTCAGCAGCTCTGATTGCTGCAGCAAAGGCGGCCCCGCCACTGCCGATCACGGCAATACGCAAAGCAGAACCGCCCGTAGCCGCTTCTGCTGTATTAGCCAGCTTCACGCCATAACCTTGTGCTTCGATAACGGCGGCAACAGTTGCGGCGTTGAGTTCATCCCGGGTTTCGACCCGCGCCTTACCCTCGGCATAGGAAACCTTGACCTGCACCAACCCATCCAGTTCGCGCAAGCTACGCTCTATGGATGTCGCACAATGGTCGCAGGTCATGCCCGCCACGTCGAACACATAGCTATTCATTTGGCTTTATCCGCTTTGATTTCAGACGGGTAACCCGCTTCGAATGTCGCGTCCTGCATGTTGGTAACAGTGGCCTTGCTGTCGTCATAGCTGACCACTGCTTCTTTTTTCTCCAGCGACACATCTACCTTGGCAACGCCCGGCACTTTCTGCAAAGCCTTCTTTACCGTAATCGGACACACTGCACAATACATGCCGGGCACGCTCAAGGTAACGGTTTTGACAGCAGCCAGCGCTGACGCGGAAAAGAACATTACGCCGATTACAGAGGTGGCAACAACCGAGATGATTTTTTTCATGATAGCTCCTAGTAGAAAAGGGGTGCAAGGTAAGGGGAACTGATGGAAATGACGATGAGCGCTGCGACCAGCCAGAACAGGATTTTGTACATGCGCTGGGTACGCGGCACGGCACATAGCGTGCCGGTCTCACAGGTCGCTGCCGGTTGCCATAGCTTGCGGTAGGCCAATACCAGAAACACAATGGCAATACCTAACGTGAATGGGCGGAAGGGTTCCAGCACTTGCAGATTCGACATCCACGCACCACCAAATCCAAGCAGCACTAGCACCAGAGGTCCCAGACAGCAGGCTGAAGCCAGGATTGCCGCTATACCACCGGCAATCAGTGAATACGCCCCTGATTTCGTTGAATTCATTCCCACGACGGTCTCCATGAAGATAAGATATGCTAATCTTAAGTACGGAGTCAGGTACGGAGACAAGCGAATTTTATGATGAAAGATGAATTAACGATCGGCGCGCTGGCGAAGGCCGGCAATGTCAATGTCGAAACCATCCGTTACTATCAGCGCATCGGCCTGCTGCCGGTTCCGGAACGCAGTTACGGCACTATCCGCCGCTATACCGGTGACAGTCTGAAACGGGTGCGCTTCATCAAGCGCGCCCAGCGTCTGGGATTCTCGCTGGACGAAATCAGGTTACTGCTCGGACTGGCGGATGACAAACATTGCACTGAAACCAGAGAATTAGCCGAGAAAAAACTTGCCATCGTTGCTGATAAAATGGCTGATCTGGCAGCGATACAGCAGACGCTGCAGAAGCTGGTTGCGTCATGTGCGCAAACGACCGGAGGACGCGGCTGCCCGATTATTGATAGTCTGGGTGAAGACGAGCAGCCGTAATGCGTTACTGATTCAGCCGTGCCAGCAGATTTTCCAGCTTGTCGGTATCCGTGGCCTTGAGGATTTTTTGCACCAGTATCGTGGTTTCGCTACTGTGGGTTTTTAATATCTGCTGTTTTACGCTGAGCACGCTGGCTGGCTGCATGGAGAAGCGACGCAAGCCCAGCCCGATCAGCAAACGTGTCAGCTTGGGGTCGCCGGCCATTTCACCGCACACCGACACCGGCTTGCCGGCTTTTTCTCCGGCCCGCAGCGTCATGGCGATCAATTGCAGCACCGCGGGGTGCATCGGATCATACAAATAGGAAACACTGTCATCGGCACGGTCGATGGCCAGCGTGTACTGAATCAGATCGTTGGTGCCGATGGAGAGAAAATCCATACGCTCGGCAAAAGCCTGCGCCATTAACGCCGCAGCCGGAATCTCTATCATGCCGCCCACTTCTACCGCTGTATCAAACGGGATATTTTCAGCTGTCAAACTGGCCTTGGCACGATCTAGCGCAGCATACGTCAGGCGCAACTCGACCAGATTGCACAGCATCGGGATCAGAATTTTTACTTTGCCATAATGCGAGGCGCGCAAGATGGCTCTGAGCTGGGTATGGAACAGCGGCAACTCAGACAAACACAGGCGTATCGCGCGCCGGCCCAAGGCAGGATTGAGCGTATGTTCGGTCAACTCACCTAAAGGCTTGTCGGCACCGACGTCCAGGGTACGGATGGTGACCGGCATGCCATTCATCGCGGCGGCCACTTCACGATAGGCTGCAAACTGCTCATCTTCAGTGGGCAGATCAACACGGTTCATGAACAGGAATTCACTGCGGAACAAGCCTATGCCGGTCGCCCCGGATTCTTTTACGGCGGCGATATCCTGCGGCAATTCGATGTTGCCATGCAATTCGATATCCACGCCATCCAGTGTGGCGGCACGGCTGGTGGTAATGCGCTTGAGTTTCTGATGTTCGATTTCCCACTGCTCTTTACGCAGCTGATACTCTTCCAGCTCGGCATCGTCAGGATCGACGATAACCACACCCTGATCGCCATCGACAATAATGATTTCATTATCACGAATCAGGTTAAGCGCGTTATGCAGCGCCATTACCGAAGAAATATTCAGGCTGCGTGCCAGAATCGCAGAGTGCGACGTCGCACCACCGGCATCGGTAATAAACGCCGCAAACTGCGAGCGCTTGAAACCGATCATGTCGGCAGGTGACAGATCATGTGCCACCAGGATACTGTCGGCCAGCGTACTCTCTACCGATGGCAAATTATCCGGCTGCCCTAATAACACCTTGAGCACCCGTTCGACCACTTGCACTACGTCGGTTTTGCGTTCACGCAGATACGGATCTTCGATCGCTTCAAACTGGTCAACCAGCTGTTCCATCTGCTGGGTCAACGCCCACTCAGCATTGCATTGCTGGCTACGGATCAGTTGTTTCGGCACTTCCGACAGCATGGAATCATTCAGGATCATCAGATGCATGTCGAGGAAAGCCGGCAGTTCAGCAGGCGCATTTGCCGGAATCTGCGTACGCAGCACTTCCATTTCCTGACGCACGGTGGTGACTGCATCCTCAAAGCGCGCTATTTCCTTATCCAGATATTGCTGGGACAGGACATAATGCGCGACTTCGATACGGCTGTGCGAAGCCAGCCGGGCTACGCCAATGGCGATACCGGCAGATACACCAATACCATGCAGAGTAAAACTCACTCGCCTTCCCCAAACTTGTCGTTAATCAATGCCAGCAGCGCAGTCATCGCCGGCTGCTCGTCGAGACCATTGGTTTCCAGTTGCACCACCGTGCCTTTGGCTGCAGCCAGCATCATGACCCCCATGATGCTTTTGGCATTCACCCGACGCTGATTGCGTGTGATCCAGATTTCACTTTGAAACTGCCCTGCAGTTTGTGTCAGCTTGGCGGACGCACGCGCGTGCAATCCCAATTTGTTACAAATTTCAACGTCCTGTTGCAGCATCACAAAACTCCGGTGAGATATATAAAATGCCTTCCTGCCCGCCGGTCACGGCTTTTTTCACCAATGACTCGAGGGGTTCCTGACGATAAGTAATGGCACGCATCAACATTGGGAGATTGACTCCGGCAATACCTTCCACCTTGCCCGGGACCAGCAAACGGCACATGGTATTGCACGGTGTTGCCCCATAGACATCGGACAACAGCAACACACCATCCCCCTGATCCAGCTCCACCAGCAATTGCTCTGCCTCACCGAGCATGCAAAGCTGCGTCTGTGCAGACACATCCAGTGCCGCCACTAATGGCGGGCGACTACCTAATACATGCGTCGCACATTGAATCAGGCTTTCACCCAACGTACCGTGCGCGACGACGAGTATACCTATCATCAGCTATTCCTTATTTGCTTCAAAACTCAAACGTTTCTGCATCGCAGGCGTCAGATGAACCTTGCCAGCTGCATCAATCAGCATCGCCTGAGTAATCCCCATTTGTTGTGCGGCCTGCTGCCAGCCGCTTACGCCTGCTATAAAAATTGGCTTGCTTGCCACATCCGATAGTGTACCTGCATGGGGGCCGGGTGCAAGCAGTACCGTCACCGCCTGCACACCCTGAGCCGGCCAGCCGGTACGCGGATCGATGATATGGCAATAGCGTTTGCCGTCCAGCTCAAAGAAGCGCTGATAATCTCCTGAAGTACCTATCGCCTCACCATCGCGCAGATCCAGCGTTGCAATCGGGCCGGGTTTGCGCGGATGCTGGATGCCGACGCGCCAGGCTCGATCGCCATGTTTGCCCAGCGCCATGATATTGCCGCCGATATTGATGAGCGCATTGTGCACACCTTGCGAGCGTAAGTAGGCTGCAGCCAGATCCAGCGCATAGCCTTTGGCGTAGCCCCCCAGATCCAGCCGTACTGCCGGATTGTTGCTATGGAACATGATGCCGTTGACCACGATGTCCTGCATTTGCGGATTGGCTTTTACCAGTGCCTGTATGGCCGCCGGGTCAGGCAATTTCGCTTCGAAATGATCGGACTGGAATCCCCACAGATGGATCAGATTGCCGATGGCCGGATTGAACAACCCGCCCGACTGTATCGAATACTGCGTGGCATCACGAATGACCGGGATCATGCCCGGCGCAATAGCGGCCTGCGCAGGGCTGAGGCTGAATATCTGGTTCATCCGTGCCAGCGTGCCCGGCTCCCAGGCATGCAAGCTATGGTGCATCTGGTCGAAATCACGCAACACCTGCGCCGTCACGCGCCGCGCCTTGTCTTCGGGTTCGCCGTAGATGCTGACTTCGACCCGGGTACCAAACACATAACTTTCCTGACTGTACAGCGCCGGCTTGCCACAACCCGCAAGCAACAGCACAACCAGCAACAGCACCCAGCGTAGCCGGGTTAGCGGCATCGCTGCTCCAGCGCATCGATGAACAGCGCCGCCACATTGCAATCAGTCTGCAACGAGATCTCGACAAAACCCGTTGGGCTGGTAACATTGATTTCGGTAAGATAATCACCGATCACATCCAGCCCTACCAGGAACAGTCCCAGCTCACGCAAGACAGCGCCGATAGTGGTGGCGATTTCCAGATCGCGCGCTGACAGAGGCTGAGCCACGCCACGTCCGCCTGCGGCCAGATTGCCACGCGTTTCGCCTTCAGCAGGAATCCGTGCCAGTGCATAAGGCACAGGCACGCCGTCAATCAGCAATATGCGTTTGTCGCCTGCGCTGATTTCCGGGATATAGCGTTGCGCCATGATCGTACGCCGCCCCAACCGGGTCAGTGTTTCAATAATGACGTTAAGATTGACCTCGCCGCTACGCACCCGGAATATCTCCGAACCACCCATTGCATCCAGCGGTTTCAAGATAATATCGCCATGCTCGTGCAAAAATGCCTTGATCACTTCAGCCCGGCAACTGACCAGCGTCGGTGCCGTAAATTGCGGAAAACGCGCAATGGCGAGCTTCTCGTTAAAATCACGCAATGCCGAGGGGCGGTTAAACACCCGCGCGCCCTGCACTGTCGCCAGCTCGAGCAAATGCGTGCTGTACAAATATTCGGTATCAAACGGCGGATCTTTGCGCATGATCACCGCATCGAACTGGTGCAGCGCGATTTTCTCCACCGTGCCCAGGCTATACCAGTGTTCGGCATCATGTAGCAGATGCAGGGGTTTTGCCAGCGCCAGCACTTGCTGATCATGCAGCAGCATGTCCTCCTGCCGCAACACATGCAGCGTATGCCCGCGTGCAGCCGCCTCGCGCATCATGGCTACGCTGCTGTCTTTATAGGCTTTAAGCTGGCTGACGGGGTCAATTATAAAAGCTATTTTCATGCTATTGGCCTTGTACGTTCTAACTCAATCGAAGCAGCCAGCATTGCCAGCCGCGCAACCACGCCATAGGTATAGAAACGGTTCGGCACAGAATCCGGGTTAGCTTGCTGATCCGGCGTACAGCATGGTGTTTCGAATGCCAAAGGCACAAAATGCATGCCCGGCGCGTTGAGATTCTCGTCAATACCTCGCCCGGTATGCACGCGATAAAAACCACCGACCACAAAGTGATCCATCATATACACCACTGGCTCAGCAATCGCATCGTCTATGCTTTCAAACGTATAGACACCTTCCTGAATGATCACTTCGGACACCTGCAAACCCTCTTTGCCTACCGCCATCTTGTTGCGCTGTTTACGGTTGAGATCGCGCACTTCCGACGGGTCTTTTACGGTCATGATGCCCATGCCGTATGTACCGGCATCTGCCTTCACAATCACGAACGGTGCGGCATCAATGTTGTATTCCTCATATTTGAGGCGAATTTTTTCCAGCATGAAAGTAACGTGTTTTTCCAGGCACTCTTCACCTTGCCGCGCCTGGAAATCAATTTCGCCGCACGTGGCAAAATACGGATTAATCAGCCACGGATCAATGTCGATCAGCTCGGCAAATTCCAGTGCCACCTGGTTATATGCGGAGAAGTGGTGCGATTTACGGCGTACGTGCCAGCCGGCATGCAGCGGCGGCAGCAAGGATTGTTCGATATTCTTCAAAATTTCCGGCACACCGGCTGACAGATCATTATTCAGCAAGATCGCACACGGATCATAATCGCTCAAGCCTACGCGGTTGCCACGGCGTATCACCGGCTCCAGCGTCAAGGTTTCGCCTTCCGCCAGCGCCAGCACCAAAGGCTCGGTCAAATCCGGAATCAGGCTGCCGATGCGAACTTCCAGACCTGTCTGGCGCAGAATACTGGCGAGCCGCGCCACATTTTGCAGATAGAACAGATTGCGGGTGTGATTTTCAGGAATCAACAGCAAGCTTTGTGCATCAGGGCAGATTTTCTCGACTGCGCTCATTGCCGCCTGTACCGCCAGCGGAATGAAGTCCGCATTCAGGTTATTAAACCCGCCGGGAAACAGATTGGTATCAACCGGCGCCAGCTTGAAGCCGCTGTTGCGCAAATCTACCGAGGTATAAAACGGCGCTTCATGCTCCTGCCACTGCGAGCGGAACCAGCGTTCGATTTTGGGCGTTGACGCTAAAACATGACGCTCCAGCTCCAGCAACGGGCCAGTTAATGCGGTTGTTAAATGTGGAACCATGCGATGCCTCTTTTATCATTTGTATAACCAGGTGCCCGACATCCGGCAAACTTACTCGAAATTCACTTTGCGTATTATCCGGCTTGGCGGTTTAATAACGCATTTCCAGCAAACAGCCCTCAATATATGTTCCATATCGTGCTTTTTCAACCTGAAATTCCACCTAATACGGGTAACGTCATTCGTCTTGCTGCCAATACCGGCTGTACCTTGCATCTGGTCGAACCGCTAGGCTTTACGCTCGAAGACAAACAATTACGCCGAGCCGGACTAGATTACCACGAATATGCCAGTCTCCACATCCACCCGGATTGGACAACTTGCCGCCAGCATCTTGGCGATCGTCGCATTTTTGCGCTCACCACCAAAGGTTCCAGCAGCATTGCCGACTGTGCATTCCAGCCCAACGATGTGCTGCTGTTCGGCCCCGAAACACGCGGCCTTCCTGCTGAGATACTGGCCGAATTCAATACCGAGCAACGCATCCGCTTACCGATGATGCCCAGTAGCCGCAGCCTGAATTTATCCAACACCGTCGCCATCGTCGTGTTTGAAGCTTGGCGCCAGAATGGCTTTGCCGGCGGGGTCTGATCGCAAGCCATTGCGGATTCTAATACAATTGACATCCTCCCCGCCCTAAAGGGCGGGGATTCCTACGGCGCTCAAACCAAGACTGCTTGAGTCGCTTCGGCGGGTTCCTGCTTCGCAGAGCGACCTGACTGCGCCATCTCTCCACAGGCTAACAAGCGGTATCCCCGCTCTAACACATTGATCGCGCCGACGACATCGGCGTGATTTTCGTAACCGCAATCGACGCACAAGAATTTTGCTTGTGTTTGCCGATTGTCTTTTGATACGTGACCGCAGCACGGGCAAGTGCGACTGGTGTTGTGCGGTGGCACGGCCAGCAGCATGCCGCCGCTCCACGACACCTTGTAGTCGAGCTGCCGCCTGAACTCGCCCCAGCCCTGGTCGAGAATGGCACGGTTCAGGCCGGACTTCTGCTTCACCATCTTGCCGTGCTGTTCTTTGCTGCCCTTGGAAGACCTGGACATGTTCCGTACCTGCAAATCCTCAATACAGACGAGCGCGTGGTTTTGGCTGATCGTCGTTGTGGTTTTGTGCAGGAAGTCTTTGCGGGCATTGGCGATGCCGGTGTGATTCTTCTGGACGCGGGCTTTCGCCTTCTTCCAGTTGTTGCTGAATTTGACCTTGCGGCTCATGCGGCGCTGGTAGCGCACAAGGCGTTGCTGATGCTTCTTAAAGCTGTTAAGCGGCGCGATGAAGCTATCGTCGCTCATCGTGGCGAACCGGGCAATGCCGACATCGATACCGATGGCCGTCGTCACGGTGGGCAGCGGCTGTTCGACTTCGCGTTGCGTCTGAATTGACGCAAACCACTTGCCGCTCGACTGGCTCACGGTGACGTTGCGCACCTCGCCCAGTACGTCGCGGCTGTTGCGGTAACGCAGCCAACCGAGCTTGGGAAGAAAGAGGCGGTTGTTGGCCTGATCGAGTTTGATCTGTTTCGGGTCTGGGTAGCGGAAAGCTTCGCCGCCGCCCTTACGCTTGAAGCGCGGAATGTCGGCGCGTTTGGCGAAGAAGTTTTTGTATGCTTTCTCCAAATCTTTCAAGGCATGCTGCAATGGGTGACAGGGCGCGTCTTTCAGCCACGGCGTTTGCGCGCCATTGCGCCACCCGGTCAAGTGCTTCGCCATGGCGACGTAGCCGATGAACTTGTTTCCAGCTTCGTGATTTTCTTTTTGCATCGCCAACGCCTTGTTGTAGACGAACCGGCACGACCCAGCGAAGCGGCGCATATCGCGCTCTTGCGCGCCATCTGGTATCAGTTCGTATTTGTAGGCTTGTAAGCGTTGCATAGTTCAATTATAGTTTGGTCTATGAGTAATGACAACGACATTCGCCATGGAAGACACTGCATTTTTCTCATGCATGTGCATTTGGTCTTTGTAACGAAATGCCGCCGTGAAGTCTTCACAAAAGAAATTCTTGACGACCTGCGCCCGATGTTCGCCAGCGTCTGCATGGACTTTGAAGCGGAATTGATGGAGTTCGACGGCGAGGATGACCACGTACATCTCCTGGTGAACTATCCGCCTAAGCTGGCGGTATCGGTGCTGGTGAATAGCCTCAAAGGGGTGTCCAGTCGAATGATTCGGAAGAAGAATTACCCGAGCATCCGTAAAAAACTATGGGGCGGCGCGTTGTGGTCGCCGTCCTACTTCGCCGGTAGCTGTGGCGGCGCGCCCATTGCAGTTATCCGCCAGTACATCGAGCAGCAGCAGACACCTCACTAAATGCACCAAACCGGACGGCTTTGCCGTCCGCGCTCTTGACCCCGTCCTGAACGGCGAGGTTTGCCGCGCAACCGATCAAAACTACCCATATTCAATATTTTTAATCTTTTTTACACCACCTCTTGACACAGCCATACCGGTCGGTATCTAATTAAACCATGAACGCTTCAGCCAAAATCAGACAACAGGATGTCACCAGAGAAAAACTACTGGCTTCCGCCTTCTGTGAAATCCATAGACAAGGTTTCCAGGGTGCCAGTATCGCCAACATTCTTGAATCTACCGAGTTGACCAAGGGTGCGCTGTATCACCACTTCCCCACCAAGCACGCGCTGGGGCTGGCCATCATTGATGAAATCATAGCCCCGCAGCTCGACGGTCTGGTATTTGAACAGTTACGCAGCAGTGAACATCCGGTGGCGACGCTACTGGAAATTATTGCCGGGGTGGACAAATACATGGGTGACGATGGCATCATGCTCGGCTGTCCGCTGAATAACCTGATGCAGGAGATGAGCCCGCTGGATGAACAGTTCCGCCATCACCTGAACGCCATACTGGAAACCTGGCAACAATCGATACGCAATGCGCTGGAGCATGGGCAAGCCCATGATGTGATCAAAACGACTGTTAATTGCCAGGCCGCCGCTCTGTTTATCGTCTCAGCATGGGAAGGCTGTTTCAGTATCGCCAAAAACAAACAATGCCCTGCCGCATTTTCCATGTGCATGACCCAGCTGCATGGCTACGTACAAAGTTTGATGAAATAGTTTTAACCGGATAGCTGAAGCATCTGGTTGTTGTAATATTGTTTTCATATGAGAACAGTATCGTTTCATAAGATACCAAATGGTTGGTATATTTTTTCAAGGAGAAAGCAATGCCATTACTCAACACAGTCACACCGGAAAATGCCCAAGGTCAGGTCAAGGAAATTTATGACCAGATAGCCGCAGCATTCGGTTCAGTACCCAACGCCTTGCAAGCCTATAGTAGCAGCCCGGCGCAATTAGCCAGCCACTGGCAAAGCATCGGCTATTACATGCAGCACCCGAGTTTGAGTTTCAACCTGCTGGCGATGATACGCATGCTGGTTTCGATAGAGACACACTGCGAATATTGCGTCGGCTTTAATGAAGCCTTGCTCATCAACATGGGTGGCTTAAGCCTTGAACAAATCGCCGCTACCAAAAACAACCCGCACGATGCACCACTATCCGATAAGGATAAAGCCATGTTGCTGTTCGTCGTCAAAGCCACTGCGGATTCCTTATCCGTAAATAAGGCTGACATTGCCGATCTGAGAGCGCATGGCTGGAGCGATGGAGATATTCTGGATGGCTTGTCGCACGGCGCGAATATGCTGGCCGGGGATACTGTCCTGAACGTCATGAAAATCGAAAGGGATTTCTAGGCTGCAGTGTATAAACGGCTATCCATAAACAGCCCGAGATAGCCGTTTATTCTTCATCTTCTACGTGGTTAACCACGCGATAAATCACATCCATATCAAAGCCGCGCGATTGCAGGAAACGCATCTGCTGATTACGCTCTTTGGGTGTAGTAGCCGGTGCATCAAACTTCTTTTGCCAGATACTGCGTGCACGTTCCACTTCGGTGGCTTTAAGATTGCTGAGTGTTTCTGCAATCAGGGTTTCCGATACGCCTTGTTCGCGCAGCTCATAGCCGATTTTACGACTGCCATAACGCGACTGACGGGCGTGGACGCGCTGCTCTGCATAACGCGCGTCGGATAGCCAGCCACGTGTTTGCAAATCGTCCAGTAACTGATTGATTTGTTCGAGATCTTCACTGTGCGCACTGAGTTTACGCAGCAGTTCCAGGCGGGTATGTTCACGCCGTGCCAGCGCATCAAGCGCACGGGCACGGAGTGATTTTTCTACAACCTGGCGCATAGGCTGAGGGCTTATGCCTCGTCTACAGGCACGCTATCGCCAATGATGGCGGTGTGAGGAATGATACCGATGGCAGCACGCACTTTATTCTCGATTTCACGTGCGATTTCCGGATGCTCACGCAGATATTCACGTGAATTATCCTTGCCCTGACCGATTTTCTCGCCGTTGTAGGCATACCATGCGCCCGCTTTATCAACGATCTTATGGGTAACGCCCAGCTCGATGATCTCACCTTCACGGGAAATACCTTCGCCATACAGAATATCGAATTCAGCTTGCTTGAACGGTGGCGCTACTTTGTTTTTAACAACTTTCACGCGGGTTTCCGAACCAACCACTTCTTCACCCTTCTTGATTGCACCAGTACGGCGAATATCAAGACGCACCGAAGCGTAGAACTTAAGCGCATTACCGCCAGTGGTAGTTTCCGGGTTACCGAACATCACACCGATCTTCATACGTATCTGGTTAATGAAAATCACCAGCGTATTGGTACGCTTGATGTTACCGGTCAATTTACGCAATGCCTGGCTCATCAGACGAGCCTGCAAGCCCATGTGAGAATCGCCCATCTCGCCTTCAATCTCGGCCTTTGGTGTTAATGCCGCAACCGAGTCAATAACGACGATATCTACCGAACCGGAGCGCACCAGCATGTCGGCAATTTCCAGGGCCTGCTCGCCGGTATCCGGCTGCGAGATCAGCAGATCAGACACATTTACGCCTAGTTTTTGCGCATATTGCGGATCAAGTGCATGCTCGGCATCGATAAAGGCCGCGGTACCACCCAGTTTTTGCATCTCGGCAATCACTTGCAGCGTCAGCGTGGTTTTACCAGATGATTCCGGTCCGTAGATTTCCACGATACGTCCGCGCGGCAAACCACCCACACCCAATGCGATATCCAGACCCAGTGAACCAGTTGATACCACCTGGATATCATTGACTACCTCACCATCACCCAGGCGCATGATTGAGCCTTTACCGAAACTTTTTTCGATTTGTGCCAAGGCTGCCGCAAGCGCTTTGCTTCTGTTTTCGTCCATGTATATTCCTTAAATGATACTGCTGAAAATATAAAAGGCCTTTGCTCGATATTGCGAGCTCAGCTCAGCAATCGGGAAAAGGTCTGTAGTTTGATTATGCGGGATTCAGGCCAGCAACTCAATCACTCCGCGCAAAGCTGCCGCCACGGCACGCGCACGGATCTCGTCACGATCACCACTGAATCGGCAAGTAGTTTCCAGATGCGTGCCGTCGGTCAGCGCCCAGCCTATGCACACCGTACCCACCGGCTTGTACGGTGTACCGCCCCCCGGTCCGGCAATGCCGGAAATCGCCAGGCTGATATTGGCTTTACTGTGCTGCAATGCACCCTGCGCCATCTCGCGCACAGTCGATTCCGATACCGCCCCGTGCGTATCGATGGTATCGGCTGACACATCCAGCTGCATCTGTTTCGCATCGTTGCTGTAAGTGATAAAACCGCGGTCATACCAGGCCGAACTGCCGGGTACGGCGGTCATCACCATCCCCACCCAGCCGCCGGTACAGGACTCGGCGGTAACCAGTTGATAGCCACGCTGCTTCAAGGCGTGCCCAACCTGTTCGGCAAGCTGATACAGCTCAGCATCGGTAGGTCTCATGTCAGCCAATGTTGCACTCCCAACAATACCGCTATGGCATAGACGGCAGCGAGCAGATCATCAAACATGACGCCAAAGCCGTTTTTCAGGCGGGCATCAAACCAATTGATCGGGAATGGCTTCCAGATATCGAACAGGCGGAACAAACCAAAAGCAGCCGCTATCCATAATGGCTGCACGGGGGTAAATGCCAGCACCAGCCAGAACGCCACAATCTCGTCCCATACGATACCGCCATGATCAGCCACGCCGATATTGCGCCCGGCCACACCACAAAACCAGATGCCAGCCATTGCCGCCAGCGCAATCACAGCATAAAGCTGGGTCGCACTTAAAAATGCAGCCAATACATAATACAAAGGCAGAGCCGCCAGCGTGCCAAACGTGCCCGGTGCCACAGGCGCGAGACCGCTACCGAATCCGAATGCGAAAAAATGCGCCGGATGACGCGTGATGAATTTCCAGTCAGCTTGCAAAGTGATCATACCCGACGCTATCCAGCGCGATTGCCAGCCCGTCGCCATCCGTAACACGCAAACCGGCTTCTGCGCTAATCTGGCCGATGGCCGTTAACCGCAGACCCAGGCTGGCGCCTATCGCAGTGATGGCATCCTGTTTATCGGCAGGTGCCGTAAAGCACAACTCGTAATCATCACCACCTGCCAGCACGCAGCGATCAAACGCCGGATGCGCAGCCAGGTCATGCACCAGCTCACTGACCGGCAATTGTGTGTAATCCAGCTCGGCACCGACTTGCGAACGCTCCAGGATATGCCCGAGATCGGCCAGCAGGCCATCGGAAAGATCGATTGCGCTGCTTGCAATCTGGCGCAACGCCAGCCCCAGCGCCACTCTTGGCACCGGGGCGTGCAAACGGGTACTGAGTGTTGCGAAATCGGTATCGCTCAAATTCAAATGGCCCTGAATGGCAGCTAACGCAAACGCAGCATCGCCAAGGCAACCCGACACCCACACCGTATCACCTGCCTGTGCGCCATCACGACGCAAAGCCGCACCCGGCGGCACCTCACCCATCACCGTCAAGGTCATGCATAACGCACCGCGTGTGGTATCGCCGCCTACCAGGCTAATATGATGCTGCGCCGCACAACGATACAAGCCGTCAGCATAAGCAGCCAGCCATTCGTCATCTACTTCGGGCAGGGTAATCGCCAGCGTCGCCCAGCGCGGAGTCGCGCCCATGGCGGCCAGATCGGATAAATTCACCGCCAGCGATTTCCAGCCCAGCAAAGCCGGATCAGCATCGGGGAAGAAGTGCACCCCGGCCACCAGCGTGTCGGTGGAAACCGCCAACAGCATGCCTGGCGTAACTTGTAACAAGGCGCAATCATCACCTGCACCCAGAATCGCATCAGGTGCAGGTCGGGAAAAATACTGCCGGATCAGATCGAATTCGCTAGACATACTTTCAGGATCAACGCCGCGGCTTGTTCACTTCAACGCTACGCACTTCGGCTGCAAGCTTATCCATTACGCCGTTGACATACTTATGCCCGTCGGTGCCGCCAAAGGTTTTAGTCAGTTCTACTGCCTCGTTGATTACCACGCGATACGGCACCTGCAGATGATGCAGCAATTCCTGTGCGCCCAGCAACAGCACGGCATGCTCAACCGGGCTGAGCTCTGCAATCGGCCGATCCAGATATTTCACCAGACGCTGATCCAGATCCGGCACTTCACTGATCACACCATTCAGCAACGCTAAAAACATCTCCTCGTCTATGCTGGCATAGACCGGATCATCGCGTAACTGTTTGACCACATCACTCACCGGTTGCTGGTTCAACAGCCACAGGTACACACCTTGCACCGCGAATTCGCGTGCCTTACGTCTATTTCCGCTCATAGTACTTTTAACAGGTTAGCCATTTCAATCGCACATTCAGCCGCTTCCGCGCCTTTGGCCCGGGTACGGCAATGGGCTTGTTCGTCGGTATCGGTAGTGAGCACGGCATTGGCTATCGGTACACCAGTATCCAGCTGCACACGGGTAATCCCGCTCGCCATTTCATTGGACACCACTTCAAAATGGTAGGTATCGCCGCGTACCACCGCACCAATCGCTACCAGCGCATCAAATTTACCGCTCAGTGCCATCTTGCGCAGCACCAGCGGAATTTCCAGCGCACCGGGCACCGTGGTCAGCAACGCATTGTCGGTTTTGACGCCATGCTTGGCCAGCGCATTAGTGCAGGAAGCCAGCAGACCATCGCAGATATCGCGGTTGAAACGGCTCATCACAATGCCGATGCGCAGCGCGCTGCCGTCCAAATTACTCTCTATTTCTTTAATACCATCATATGTAGCCATGTTTATCCTTTTACCCAACGGGCTGAGTGTGTTGATGCAACAACGCGGCTAGCGCGTCACGTCCTAAATCGCCAATAGCAACACGTAACATCCATTCAAATAACTGCACATTGGTTAACGTCGGCATCAAACCGTTCATCACCAGAAAAGTTAACATGCAGTCAGCAGCGCTACGCTTATTCCCATCTATAAAAGGATGGTTGCGTGCCATCGACACGCCTAAGGCCGCAGCTGCCTGATAGATATCAGAAGTATAAGCAAATGTTTGTGCAGACTGGCCTAATGCAGAATCCAGCAAATGTTGTTCGCGAATACCATGCATACCACCAAATATTTCTATCTGGTCATGGTGTATGGCTAACGCCACCTCCAGTGTAATGAATAACGGCATCTCAGTTAAGCATCGGCCAGTCTTTGAAAGGCGGAACGATACTGATTCAGGACAAGCCGATGCGCCTCCATGGCGGCGTCAAATTCAGCATTGGTGGGCACCAGTACCAAACGTCCATTTTCCTTACCAATCTCGAACTTCTGACCTTCCTGCAAATGCATTTCCTGCACCAATTCCGCCGGTATGGTGGTAACGAAACTGGAACCTACTTTACGTAAAATCACTTGTGCCATGATTCAAACCTCAATATATACATTGATATATATTAGCATAAGTCAGAGACTATTCAATTGCCTTCGCTATAGCCGGTGACTTCCAGATCGAAGCCTGCCATGGATGGCATCTTGCGCTGGGTTGCCAGCAAGCGCATTTTGCCGACACCGACATCTTTCAGTATCTGCGCGCCGATACCGTAATTGCGCACATCCCACTTCTGTGCCGGTTTCGGTTCGTTGCTCGGCAAGGCATGGCTGAGCAACTCGGATGCCGTTTCCGCACGATGCAGCAGCACCACCACGCCCTTGCCCGCATCCGCAATTTTCTGCATGGCGCGATTCACGCTATAAGCATGAAGTGCACTGTCCATTTCCAGCACATCCATCACCGATACCGGCTCATGCACCCGCACCAGCGTTTCGGTATCGGCATGAATATCGCCTTTGACCAGCGCCAGATGCGCTGCGCCCGAAATCTTTTCACGATAGGCGATCAGGTTAAACTCGCCGAATGCGGTTTCAATCACACGACTGCCAACGCGTTCGATCAGGCTTTCATTCCGGTTACGGTAATGAATCAGATCAACGATAGCACCGATTTTCAGACCATGCTCACGCGCATATTCGATCAGATCCGGCAGACGCGCCATGCTGCCGTCTTCCTTGAGGATTTCGCAAATGACTGCGGCCGGCTCCAGCCCCGCAATGCTCGCCAGATCGCAACCGGCTTCGGTGTGGCCGGCGCGGATCAGCACCCCGCCCGGCTGGGCACGCAGCGGGAAAATATGCCCCGGCTGAATAATGTCAGTGGCCTTGGCATGTTTGGCTACCGCCGCCTGGATGGTGCACGCCCGATCCGCCGCCGAGATACCCGTGGTCACACCCTCGGCCGCTTCGATCGAGATGGTAAAAGCCGTACTGTACGGCGACTGGTTATCCGCCACCATCTGCCGCAGACCCAGCTGTTTGCAGCGCTCATCAGTCAAAGTCAGACAAACCAGACCGCGGCCGTATTTGGCCATGAAATTGATCGCTTCCGGCGTGGCAAACTCGGCTGCCATCACCAGATCGCCCTCGTTCTCGCGGTCTTCTTCATCGACCAGCACCACCATTTTTCCGGCCTTGATGTCGGCGATAATATCTTCGATAGGACTTAAACTCATGTGGATTCCCGATAATTGAGGATGCGTTCAGCGTAGCGCGCCATCATGTCAACCTCAAGGTTGACGCGACTGCCGGCTGTTAAAGTATGTAAATTGGTATGCGTCAATGTATGCGGGATCAGATTGATGCTGAACTCGTCGCCGTCGACCTGATTCACGGTCAGGCTCACGCCGTTCACGGTAATTGAACCTTTGGTCACCACGAAACGCGCAATGTCGCCCGGCGCCCGGATCACCAGCTCAAAGCAGTCGCCCACCGCGGCAAAGCGCACCACTACACCGACGCCGTCCACATGCCCGGACACCAGATGGCCTCCCAACCGGTCGGCCAGGCGCAAGGCTTTTTCCAGATTCACCGGCGCACCGAGCGGAAAGCCCACCGTGCAGCGGAATGTCTCTGCCGACACATCGACGCTGAAACCCTGCGGCGACAGCGCGATCACCGTCAGGCACACGCCGTTGCAGGCAATGGAATCGCCCAGCGCCACATCGCCCAGATCCAGCCCGGCCGCATTGATCAGCAACCGTGCATCATCGTTATGCGGTTCCACTTCGGCCACGCTGCCGACGGTTTGAATAATTCCAGTAAACACAGGCGTCCTTAAAATTATGACTCTTCGTCGAGCACGGCCGAGGTATACACCTCTTGCACATCGTCCAGCGCTTCCAGTGCATCCAGCAGTTTCTGCATCTTCACCGCATCATCACCCGTCAGTTCGATCTCGTTTTGCGGCTTCATGCTCACTTCGCCGAATTCGGCTTTGAATCCTGCCGTTTCCAGCGCCTGCTTGATGGTGTGCAACTCATACGGCGGCGTAATCACTTCGATACTGCCGTCTTCATGAGTCTGCACATCGTCGGCACCGGCTTCCAGTGCGGCTTCCATCAGCGCATCTTCATCGACGCCCGGTGCAAACAGCAATTGACCGCAATGCTGGAACTGAAACGCCACACAGCCGTCAGTACCCATGTTGCCGCCAAATTTGCTGAACGCATGGCGCACATCGGCCACAGTACGTACCTTATTGTCGGTCAGGCAATCCACCATAACCGCTGCACCGCCGATACCGTAACCTTCGTAACGAATTTCTTCGTAGTTCACGTTTTCCAGCTCACCGCAGCCGCGTTTCACCGCGCGCTCGATAGTGTCTTTCGGCATGTTGGCGTCAAACGCCTTATCCATCGCCAGACGCAGGCGCGGATTAATGCTGGCATCGCCGCCGCCCATTTTGGCAGCAACCGTAATTTCTTTGATCAACCGCGTAAAAATCTTGCCACGTTTTGCATCCGTTGCTGCTTTTTTATGCTTAATGTTTGCCCACTTACTATGTCCGGCCATCACACCCTCTAAGCTGGTAATAAAAAATGCTTTAATTTTACCACTTTACGTCTGTTGCGATAAGGGTTTACACCTCAACCGGACGCGCAAAGCGTTGCAATACATCCAGACTCACCAGATCCAGCACACGCTGGTGGGTACTTTCCAGCACTACCTGCGGTGCCACGCCGGCCTCGAATGCCGTTTTCCAGTGATTGGCGCACAGGCACCACTGATCGCCCGGCTTCAATCCAGCGAACTGCCATTGCGGCCGTGGCGTGGTCAGATCATTGCCATTGCGGAAACTGAATTCCAGAAACGGCAGCGTCACCACCACGCAAACCACATGCGTACCCAGATCTTCTTCATTGGTTCGGCAGGCACCGTCGCGGAAATAGCCGGTCAGTGGCTTGAATGAACACGCCACCAGCGGTTCGCCAAATACGTTTTTGGCCATACGTACATCGGATTGGTTCATCTTAGCTCGCTTCCAGATCGAAGCCTTCAGCTTCCCAACATTCCAGTCCACCCGCCAGCGAATACGCCTGCTCGAAACCCATCTGCTTCAGCACCCAGGCCGCCATCGCCGAACGCCCGCCGGAATGGCAGTACAGCAGTATGGTTTTATCGTGCGCGGTGCACAATACGGGATGACGATGTTTGGTAGTCGGATCGGCTGAAGCCTCAAGGATGCCGCGCGGAATATTCAGCGCGCCGGCTATATGACCGCCGTTGAACTCGTCCGGCTCGCGCACGTCTATCACCAGCACACCACCGGCGCCCAGTTTTTCTTCTGCGGTTTCCGCATCCCATTCATCGATGTGGCTACGCGCTTCTTTAATAAAGCAGCCAAGCTGTTTAGCCATTATAATTCCCCTTCACAGTAATATCGCGGTATGCATAAAGTCTAACATGTCATCACTACTCGACGGATTAAATCCAGAACAACTCGCCGCGGTCACTCTGCCGCACCAATCAGCCTTGATTCTGGCGGGCGCAGGCAGCGGCAAAACCCGCGTGCTTACCACGCGCATCGCCTGGCTGCTGCAGACCGGGCAAGTGTCACCATTAGGTATTCTGGCCGTCACCTTTACCAATAAAGCCGCCAAGGAAATGCAGTTGCGCCTAGGCACCATGCTGCCGATCAATACCCGCGGCATGTGGATAGGCACGTTTCACGGCCTGGCAAACCGGCTGTTACGCACGCATCACCATGAAGCTCGTCTGCCGCAACTGTTCCAGATACTCGACAGCGCCGATCAGCTGTCAGCGATCAAACGCCTGCTCAAATCCATGAACGTGGACACCGAGAAATTCGAGCCGAAGAAAGTGCAGAATTTTATCAACAGTAACAAGGATGCCGGTTTGCGCGCCCAGCAAATCGACGTCTTTGATCCGTACACGCGGCGTCTGGTGGAATTTTATGCGGCCTACGACGAGCAATGCAACCGCGAAGGCGTTGTGGACTTTGCCGAACTGCTGCTGCGCAGTGAAGAATTATTATCCCGCAACGAAGCCTTGCGCCGCCATTATCAGGAACGCTTCCGCTACATACTGGTGGACGAATTTCAGGATACCAACCGCCTGCAATACCGCTGGCTCAAGCACTTTGCCGGCGCGGATTCAGCACTGATGGCCGTGGGTGACGATGACCAGTCCATCTACGCGTTCCGCGGTGCGCACACTGGCAACATGAACGAATTTCAGCGCGATTACGCGCACGACAACATCATCAAACTGGAACAGAATTACCGCAGCCACGGCAACATCCTCGACGCCGCCAATGCGCTAATCAGCCAGAACCCGGAACGGCTGGGCAAGAACCTCTGGACTGCCGCTGACAAAGGCGAACCGATCCGCGTCTATCTGGCCTATAACGATCAGGAAGAAGCCCGCTTCATCGCCGAAGAATCGCAAGCACTGCATCGCGAAGGCATCGCCCTCAACGACATGGCCGTGCTGTATCGCTCCAACGCCCAATCGCGGGTGCTGGAACACGCCCTGTTCGGTGCCGGCATCCCCTACAAAGTTTATGGCGGCTTACGCTTTTTTGAGCGTCAGGAAGTCAAGCACGCGCTGGCATATTTGCGCCTGCTGTCCAATCCCGAAGACGATGGCGCTTTTACCCGCGTGGTGAATTTCCCTACCCGTGGCATCGGCGCGCGCAGCCTGGAGCAGCTCATCGACGCCGCGCAGCAGAGTTCATCCAGCCTGTGGCATACCGCCAGCGCCAAGGCTGGTGATGCACCGACCAGCAAAGGCCTACCCGGCTTTGTTCAACTTATCCGCAGCATGCAAGAAGCCACCCTCGGCGTCACCCTGCCCGAAGCCATCGAGCATATCCTGCAAGCCAGCGGGCTGATGATGCACTATGTGAATGAAAAAGATGGGCAAGATCGGGTCGACAACCTGAACGAGCTGATAAACGCCGCCACTGTATTCATCAACGACCCCGATGCACTGGCCGACGCCGAGGATAACGGCGGGCTGATGGCCAGCTTCCTCGCCCATGCCGCGCTGGAAGCCGGCGTGCACCAAGCCGGCGAAGGCCATGACGCATTGCAGTTAATGACCGTGCACGCCGCCAAGGGACTGGAGTTTCATGCAGTATTCCTCAGCGGACTGGAAGAAGGCCTGTTCCCCAGCGAGCAGTCGCTGAGCGAGCAAAGCGGCATCGAAGAAGAGCGCCGCCTGATGTATGTCGCCATCACCCGCGCCCGCCAGCGCCTGTACATCAGCCACGCACAAAGCCGCATGCTGCACGGGCAGACCCGCTACGGCATCCCGTCACGCTTCCTCGGCGAGATCCCGATGGAGTTACTGAAACCCATCAATAAAGGCTATGCACCCGATGTTGACGCCTACACCGTGCCGGTTGCCCGCGCTGCCCAGCAACACAGCAGCTCACCGTGGCGCATGGGCATGAGCGTACGCCATGCCAAATTCGGTGTCGGCGTGGTCATCAACGTCGAAGGTCAGGGCGACGACACCCGTGTGCAAATCAACTTCGGCGGCGCGCATGGGGTAAAATGGTTAGCACTGGAATACGCTAAACTCGAAGTCGCCTGACATGCTCACTATCCTCACCCTTATTGCCGCTCTGGTCGCCGTTACCATCCTTATCTGGCTGGCATTACGCATCAACACCCTGCAAAAAACACTGGCACAACTCCCCGCCCAGCTCGACGCCGGGCTGGAGCAGCGCCACCGCGCCATGTTGAGTGACCTGCATCAGGGTTTGGGCACTCAATCTGACCGTACCCAGACAGCCTTGCTCGATGTCTCCGACCGCTTGCGCGCACTGGTCAGCACCGAGCTGGCGAGCACGCGCAGCGCGGTACAGGCGCTGCAACTGGAGCAATCCACCCAGCTCGCTACCAACCGCGAGGCCATGAGCACCGCCATGCATGCGCTGGCACAATCGCAAGCGGCAGAGCTGGCCAACAGCCGCACCGCAGTCAATCAGCAGCTGGGTGAATTCGCCGCCGGACTGCAAACCGCGCAAGCCGAATTCCTCAGCAAAACCTTACAAACACTGGCCGAACAAGCCCGCGCCGAACAGGCACTGATCCAGACCACCATGCAGCAGGCCAGCGCCCAGCTCGCCGCTGCCGTAGAAACACTGGCCAAAGGCGTAGACACCCGTCTGGCGGAAATCTCAGGCAAAGTCACCGAGCGTCTGGACGACGGTTTCAAAAAAACCAACGAAACCTTTGCCAACGTCATGGCGCGCCTCGCCACTATCGACGAAGCGCAGAAGAAGATCGACGGCCTCACCACCAACGTCGTCACGCTACAAGAATTATTAGGCGACAAACGCTCGCGCGGTGCCTTCGGCGAAGTGCAGCTGGAAGGTCTGGTGCGCAACATCCTGCCCCCTGATGCCTACGAATTTCAGGCCACGCTGTCCAACGGCAGCCGCGCCGACTGCATGCTGGTATTACCGGAGCCGACCGGGCGCGTCGCCGTCGATTCCAAGTTCCCGCTGGAAAACTACACCCGCATGTTCTCGCGCGATACGGCAGAAGCCGACCGCACCGCAGCCACGCGCGCGTTCAAGGCCGACGTCAAGAAACACGTCGACGACATCGCCAGCAAGTACATCATCGAAGGCGAAACCTCCGACGGCGCAGTGATGTTCATCCCTGCCGAAGCCGTGTTTGCCGAGATCCACGCTTACCACGGCGATCTGGTCGAATACGCCATGGCGCGCCGCGTATGGATCGTCTCGCCGACCACGCTGATGGCCGTGCTCAACACCGCCCGCGCCGTCATCAAAGACGTCGAAACCCGCCGTCAGGTACACATCATCAAAGACGAGTTATCCAAGCTAGGCAAGGATTTCGCCCGCTTCGACACACGCATGAAGAAGCTCGCCGACCACATCCGCCAGGCTAACGAAGACGCCACCGAAGTCCACATCAGCAGCCAGAAAATCAGCAAACGTTTCAGCCAGATAGAGTCGGTCGACCTGGAGCACCTGCGTGCCCCTACCCCTTCGCTACTGCCTGACGAAGAATAAGGAAATCAGCATGACCACTCCACTAGAATTAATGCGCGCCAAGCTCAACACCGAAACCGCCAAAGCCGACTGGACCGAACTGCAGCCGTTCTTCGCCAAAGGCCAGTTAATCAAAGTCGATAACAGCCTCGACTTGATCGACGTCGCCGCGCATATCGCCAGTGACGACACCGACTGCGTGCGCGACTGGATGATAGGCGGCCAACTGGTCAAGCTAGACGATGAAACAGCACTGGACTGGGAGCAGCGCAAACCGGCGATCTGGACGGTGGTGGTAGCACCGTGGATATTGGTGCAGGAGCGGGGGCATTGAGATTTCATTATCACTACGGAATTATTCAAGACTATGTGATATATTGAATACATGTATTTTATTAGGAGTTGATGATGGCTACTTCAATACGCCTGACTGCCGAAACCGAGCAACGGCTTGATTTTCTGGCTACGCAAACAGGGCGAACCAAAGCCTATTACCTGCGGGAAATTATTGAACAAGGCATTGAGGATATGGAAGATTATTACCTTGCCGCGGATGTCCTGGAACGGGTGCGCAAGGGACAAGAGACAGTACATTCAACAGCAGACGTAAGGAAAGACCTTGGTCTGGACGATTGATTATGCTGACACAGCAAAACTACAGTTACGCAAGCTCGATAAACCAACAGCACGCCGTATCGTTGATTACCTGAGTGAACGCATCGCTACACTAGAAAACCCGCGCAACACTGGCAAAGCATTAACTGGTCCACTGGGTGGATTATGGCGTTATCGGGTTGGTGACTACCGAGTCATTTGTGACATACAAGATAACGCTGTGCGTATCCTCGTAGTACAAATTGGCAACAGGCGTGAAGTTTACCGATAAACCAATCACTCGATTGTTACGTTTCAAACGAACACAAAAATTAAAATTTCAAATGCAAAGCCAGGTCCCTAAATACTGGACTGGGAGCAGTGCAAACCTGCGAACTGGACGGTGGTAGCACCGTGGATATTGGTGCAAGAGCGGGGGCATTGAGATAATATACCATTCAGGTTCCGAGATATTTTAACTGACTATATTTTTAGCAATATACAAGGATTTCTAGTGGTGTTTTTCTCGAAAAAATTAGGGTGGGCGAAAATTTTATCATCAATAAATTCAAAGCATTGCTTAAAAATTCCCAGTTTATACACCTCGAAGGTGCTTTTGATGGCGCTTTTTAGGGTGTCTACTTTACGTTAGGAGTTGCATGTCATACTATTGTCCTAAATGCGGAAAGAAACTACCTGGCACAGTAGTAGCGTGCAAATGTGAGCCTTCGTTATTGCCTGCGGCATTATCACTTTTAGGCTCAATTGCCATCAATGCTCTTGTTGGCTTTGTGTTCATAGTTTTTGCTGGTGCAGGAGCAGGTAATAATGGTCAGGGAAATCAGTTTTCTTTTGGCATCCTAATTGGTGTATTCGTTCTGTTGTGTTTAGTTTCCATTATTTTTCTTGTTAAGCGAAAAACAACACTAGCATTTTGCCTACCATTCGCAACGATACCGGTGGAGTTAATTGCCATAAAATTTATGCTGGATATTCCATGGATCAGTTAGTACAGGTAGGTGCAAATCCTAACCCTGCGCTCAAGAGGGACGCCGCAAAAGCGCGGCGCCCCTTAGCTTCACGTTGGCGGGCTTGGAACCGCCCTCGAATATTTTGCAAATAGCGCTTGCTTTCTTGTACGTGTTACGTATAATCCGAACTGTCGATACACGACAACCGCGCCTCGGGATCAGGGGCAGGAGCAGAAAATGACCAACTTCATCGAAACCGCCGACAGCCGCGAAACCTCCACCGAACTCATGGAGGCCATCCTGTACGTGGCCGGCGGCAATGAAACCGAGGCCGTGCGCGTGTGGGAAGCGCCGACCGAGGCCGAGATGATCGCCATCTGGGAGCGCGCTACCAAGAACGGCCTCATCGATGACACAGAATTCTGCTGGGGTGCCTCCGGTGACCAATGGGCCGCTGAAATCCGTGCGTAACCATCCGAACCGAGGCCGGGGCGAAAGCCACGTTCCGTCGCCCACGAAAGAGGAGGTCCGTGCCGCCCGCGAGGCTGCCGGGCTTACACAGGAGGCAGCGGCCGAGCGCGTGCATGCCAAGCTGCGAACTTGGCAGGATTGGGAGTACGGCCACAACCGAATGCCCGTCGCCGCAATGCACCTGTTCTGCATTCTGTCAAACCTCCAGTTCCCGTTCGTCATCGACTAGCCCTCCAACAACCGCATCGAGCGGGACCGTGCGCGATGAGGCCGCGCCCGGCCCCTCATGCGGAGCGTTAGGTCATTCTGGCTACGGTGTAGTGAAAGTTATAAAGGGTCAAGGCTCCGCCAGCCTGAAAGTTTAATTCGTTGAGGACAGTTTGCTGTCCGTTTGCATCACGCCACTGAAAGTTTTTTCGCCATGTTCGTCGTTCATTTTTGTGGCGCGATGCAAGCCGGAAACCTGCATTAACTTTTGCCTGCAAGCCGCACTAGCATTGCCTTGTATGGTTTTTTGTAACATTATTTGCGTTGCGGTTGCGTGTCTAGTAAAGTCACCTAACCCACCGTTCGAGCGGGACTCGCCAGAAGCGGGCGAGCCCCTCAACTTTACGTTAGCTCTCACAGGTCCAACTATGCCCATCCGGCGAAGAACTCTTCTCGCATCAGCTATCGCAACCACACTAATTGGTTTGGCTGCCTATGCGTTCGCAAATCCAGGTGTCGCGGCATGCGCCATCATCGGTACTGAACCGTTCGTCCCGCTTCTGGATGGAACACTGGTTGAAAGTGGTTCAAGCGCCCAAGATAATGCTGCTGTTCTTCAACTCCTGTCGCTCGCTAGAACCAGAATTCAAAATACCTTTGGTGTCCCACGCGCAAAGCCGATTGTCGTCTTCTTCAACAATCCCCGCGCCTTTTGGCCGCTGAAACTCAATGAGTACGCGAGCACCAGCTTTGCGGGCACCAGAGCCTGCCTGATCGTTGGGCCAAAAGGCCAGAACGTCGATGTAGTCGCGCACGAACTCATGCACGCCGAGCTATTTGACCGGGTCGGTTTCTGGGGCAGGATCACACAGGTTCCGGTATGGTTCGATGAAGGTCTCGCAATGCAGGTTGATTTCCGACCCAAGTACATCCTAGCCGGAGGCGCGACTCCAAAAACCAAGAGCGTCAAAACGCTAGACGCTGCACGCGACTTCTTTGTATCCGACAACGATCTTCTAACGTGGAACTATTCCGCCGCAAAGGTCGAGGTTGCGCAATGGCTTGCAGAAGTCGGTAACTCCTCAGTGTACGGTCGGCTTTCACTCATTCGTGCAGGCGCTTCATTCAACGCGGTCACTCGGAGTAACTGAGGTGAGAGCTAACCTTGCGGTCAACCGGACCTGCGCGAAAAGCCGCGCAGGCCGGTTACCTTGAACGTTAGAGAACATGAAACTACATGCTCATGGCCTACATATCGAACTGCGTCCACAGAGGTTAGTGGATGATGAAGATTGGGTCCGCGTCCAAGTGCTGGTGGAAGCCAATGGCTTTAGCGGCGACTTTGAAGCGTGGCTTCAGTTGGGCGATCTGACACATTTCGCAAACGAGGTTGGTGTCATGTACGAGTCAGTAGGCAAATCAAGCACCGCAGTTCTTGCTAGTGCCGAGCCAGATATCATTATTAAATTGGAGATGCAGTCACTCGGAGGTATTGTCGGTAACTATTCGCTCGAAAGCGAAAGACCCGATGGCATACCTACAGTCCTATCGGGAGCGTTCAACATTGATCAGAGTTTTTTACCAAGTCTTCGTCAAAGCATAGACTCTCTCATTGTAGATTTAGGCGGGAAGCATGTACTCTAACAAGGCAGTCGAGAGGGACTGGCCATTGCATGCTTTTTTAGTGACGTTGGTACCAAATTTATTTGGGGTTTCGCTGCACAGCAGTGCGGCCAGCCCCTCACTTTTACGTTAGACCTTTTTCACACTCACCTATCGGAGGAAACACATGGATCAAGATAACAGCGCTACCGTCCAATCTGAAATCGCAAGCCTTGGCGGAAAGTCATGGACAGCGTACGTACGTGTCGTTCTTGTTGGCATCGTCCTACTTCTTATCGTAACGCCATTGGCATGGTCTGCTTCAGCCACTGCTGGGGTCGTCTTATTGGTCGCTTCACTTGCATTTGTGGTCTACCAATTCCTGCTTCTGAAGAGTTTCCACTTGTACTTTGATGATGTCGGGGTTTGGGTTTACTCCGGTGTCCTGCCCTGGAACAAAGGGGTTGCCGGTGTGAAATGGCGCGACCTCGATGAAGCTGTGTATTTTCAGTCCATGGGAAGCTGGCTCTTCAAGTCTTACTCCATTCGCATTGGACATCGCTTCACAAAATCAAGCGAAATTCTTCTTAGCCACTGGGCACGCGGCCACGAAGCTGTGATGGCAATCAACGGGCAGCATCAAGAACTAGTGAGGGCGGGCGCGTTAGGTTGAGCACAAGGTCTAACCCTGCGGTCCACCGGACGCTGCGCGATAAAGCCGCGCAGCGCCGGTGACCTCCACGTTAGCCCTCAAAAGAGAAGCAAAAAATGAAATCAGCATTATTGGTAACTGATGTTCAGGCCAAGGTCTTTGATACCAATCCCCGACCGTTTGAAGCTGACGAAGTCGTGAAACGAATTAATCACGTAGCCACTCTGGCGAGAGCCGCTGGCGTTCCGGTCTTTTTGATCCAACACGAAGTGCCAGGCTATTTGGATCATGAAAGTGAAGGTTGGCAATTACAGAAAGATTTGGTTGTTAAAGATACCGATATTCTCGTGCGTAAAACCACAGGTGATTCATTCCTTCGGACAGACCTCGAAGAAAAATTGAAATCACTCGATATCACCAATCTAGTTATCTGTGGTTATGCTTCGGAGTTTTGTATTGACAATACAACGCGTAGGGCCACCGGCCTAGGTTATACCGTGCAACTCGTTTCCGATGCTCACACAACGCATGATAAGAAACACCTATCAGCACAGAAAATCCGAGAGCACCACAATTTAACGTTATCAATGGGCCCTACGATAACAACCGTTCAATCGGAGGATATAAACATTGAGGGCTAACATTTCGTTCGAGCGGGACGCGCCAAAAGCGGCGCGCCCCTCAACTTTACGTTGACGCTGTAGAAAAACCCCTTTTTCACTGATTTTCGGACGCAATTTTCCCACCCGAATCGTTTCTG